>JBGVJN010000052.1:0-7619 GCA_045129455.1 Faecousia sp.
ATAATGCTTATATGTGAAAAAGCAAGCTGCCTGAATATTTTGTATTGGGTTTTGAGCGTGATATCTTACGGATTTACTGGCAGCGATATGGCAAAGGTGGTAATTTTGTGAATCAGGACAGAGCGTTTTTAGGCACAGAGCCGGTAGGAAAATTGCTGTTCAAGCTGGCTGTACCGACAGTGATCGCGCAGCTGGTCAATATGCTTTATAATATCGTTGACCGGATCTATATCGGCCATATCCCCGAGTATGGCAGCCTGGCGCTGACGGGCGTGGGTGTGTGCATGCCCGTGATCATGGTCATCTCCGCTTTCGCGTCCATGATCAGTGCCGGCGGTGCGCCCAGAGCTTCCATCAGCATGGGCAAGGGCGATAAAGATCATGCGGAGATGATTCTCGGCGGCTGCTTCACGCTGCAGCTGCTGGTGTCTGCGGTACTGACGGCGGTTCTGCTGCTGTGGAGTGAGGATCTGCTGCTGATGTTTGGTGCCAGCGAGAACACCATCGGCTTCGCTATGGAGTATATGGGCATCTATGCCATCGGCACGGTCTTTGTCCAGCTGACCTTGGGCATGGGCGCGTTTATTACTGCACAGGGCTACACCAAGATCAGCATGATGACAGTGATGATCGGTGCGATCACCAATATCATTCTGGACCCGATCTTTATTTTCGTGATGAATATGGGTGTCAAAGGCGCGGCATTGGCTACGATCCTTTCCCAGGGTCTGTCCTGCCTGTGGGTCCTGGGCTTTTTGAGCAGCAACAGGACGCAGCTGCGACTGAAAAAGCAGAATCTGCGTATCCGTCCCAAGGTGGTCTTTCCCTGCGTGGCGCTGGGCCTTTCTACCTTTATTATGCAGGGCAGCGAAAGCATCATCTCCGTATGCTTTAATTCGTCGCTTCTGGAATATGGCGGAGATATCGCGGTGGGTGCTATGACGATCCTCACCAGCGTGATGCAGTTTGCCATGCTTCCTATGCAGGGCATTGCTCAGGGCGCCCAGCCCATCTCCAGCTATAACTACGGTGCTAAGAATGCGGACCGGGTCAAAAAAACCTTCCGTTTGCTTTTGACCTGCTGTCTGGTATATTCCACCGTGTTGTGGGGTGCGATCATGCTGATGCCCCAGGTGTTTGCGGCGATCTTCACCCCGGATACGGCGCTGATCCAGTTCGCTGCCAAGGCATTGCGGATCTACTGCGGCGTCATGTGTATTTTTGGTGTGCAGATCGCTTGCCAGATGACCTTTGTGTCCATCGGCAATGCGCCCTGCTCTATTATCGTAGCGGTGGTGCGTAAATTCGTTCTGCTGCTGCCGCTGATCTATATTATCCCGCAGCTGACGCCGGATAAGACCATGGGCGTCTATCTTGCGGAACCGGTGGCGGATATCATAGCGGTCAGCTTTACCGCGATCCTGTTCGCGATCCAGTTCCGTGCATCTATGCGAAAACTGGAAGCAAAAAGTGTTTGAAAAGCATCTTCCCGGAAGCTAACATATAATTTACAATCAACAGAAAGGGGTTTCAGTTATGGGACTTATTAAAGCAGGCATCGGTGCGGTAGGCAGCACTCTGGCGGATCAGTGGAAGGAATTTTTCTACTGCGACGCTTTGGACATGGATACGCTGGTGGTCAAGGGCAGCAAGCGTGTAGGCAGCCGCTCCTCCAACACCAAGGGCAGCGATAATGTGATTTCCAACGGCTCCGGCATCGCCGTTGCCGATGGTCAGTGCATGATCATCGTGGAGCAGGGTAAGGTCGTGGAGGTCTGCGCTGAGCCCGGTGAGTATACCTACGATACCTCTACCGAGCCGTCCATCTTTGCGGGCAAGCTGGGCACCAGCATTGTGGATACCTTCAAGGTCATCGGCAAGCGTTTTACTTACGGCGGCGATACCGGCAAGGATCAGAGAGTGTATTATTTCAACACCAAGGAGATCATGGACAATAAGTTCGGCACTCCCAGTCCCATTATCTTTGAGGTCACCAATAAGCGCATCGGCATGAGCCGTACCGTCAATGTCCGCTGCAACGGCGTGTATTCCTATGTGATCTCCAACCCGCTGCTGTTTTACACCAAGGTTTGCGGCAATGTGGAGCGGGCTTTCACCCGTGACCGGATCGACAGCCAGATGAAGACCGAGTTTATCTCCGCGCTGCAGCCCGCCTTCGGCGCACTGGCTGAACTGGAGCTGCGTCCTGCCCAGCTGCCTGCAAAGGTGGGTGAGCTGAAGAAGGCCATGAACGACGCGCTGAAGCTGGAATGGGTGGAAAGCCGCGGTATTTCCGTGGAGAAGATCGCCCTGAATCCCATTACCCTCAATGATGAGGATATGAAGAAGATCCAGGACATGGAGGATTCCGCCACCATGGGCGGCAACCCCTACATGATGGCAGGTCGTATGACCAATGCCACCGCCAACGCTATGGAGACCGCGGCTGCCAACGAAGCCGGTGCTATGAACGGTTTTATCGGCATGGGCATGGCCGGCGGCGCTATGGGCGGCGGCTTCAATGCAGCTCAGAATTTCTATCAGATGGGTCAGCAACAGCAGGCGCAGCGGCCCTCTGCCGCCGCTGACGGCTGGAGGTGTGCCTGCGGCAATGTGTCTACCGGAAAATTCTGCCCCGAGTGCGGCAGCCCCAAGCCTGCGGACGAGGGTTGGAAGTGTACCTGTGGTGCGGTGAACAAGGGTAAGTTCTGCCCTGAGTGCGGCACCAGAAAACCCACCGGCATCCCCCAGTATAAGTGCGATAAGTGCGGCTGGCAGCCTGCTGACCCCACCAAGGCACCTCGCTTCTGCCCCGAGTGCGGCGATCCTTTTGACAACGGGGATCTGATCTAAAGATCCTCCCCACATGGATAAAGGGGTGAATGGATTGGAAGTATTGCAACAGTACAAATGCCCCTGCTGCGACGGCGCCATTGAATTTGACAGCTCTGTCCAGAAGATGAAGTGCCCTTACTGCGACACGGAATTCGAGATGGAGACGCTGAAGTCCTATGATGAGGTGCTGAAGAATCAGCAGCAGGACGATATGCGCTCGGAGGTGAATGCCGGTACCCAGTGGCAGGAAGGGGAAGAGGAAGGTCTGCGGGTCTACTGCTGCCAAAGCTGCGGCGGTGAGATCGTGGCCGACGAGACCACCGGTGCTACCGAATGCCCCTATTGCGGCAACGCTGTGGTGATGATGGGGCAGTTTGCCGGCAGCCTGAAGCCCGATTGCGTCATCCCCTTCCGGGTGGGCAAGAAGGAGGCTGCCGAGATCCTGCGCAAGCATTACAGCGGAAAGATCCTGCTGCCGAAGGCCTTTAAGGACGAAAATCACATCAAGGAAGTCAAGGGCATCTATGTGCCCTTCTGGCTCTACGATGCGGATGCGGATGCCCAGATCCACTATAAGGCCACCCGGGTACGCACCTGGAGCAGCGGCGATTACATCTATACTGAAACGAATCACTATTCCGTCCACCGTGGTGGCAGTCTTGGCTTTGACCGGGTGCCGGTGGATGGTTCCACCAGGATGGATGACACACTGATGGAGTCCATCGAGCCTTTTGACTACAATCAGGCGGTGGATTTCCAGACGGCGTACCTTGCGGGCTATCTGGCCAACAAATACGATGTGGATGCCCAGGCCAGCATCCAGCGTGCCAATGAGCGCATCCGCAGAAGCACGGAAAGTGCCTTCGCCAGGACGGTGATCGGTTATACCTCGGTGATCCCGGTCTCCACGGGCATCTCTCTTTCCAACAGTAAGGGCCACTATGCCCTTTGCCCGGTATGGATACTGAATACGGTATGGAACGGCAACACCTATACCTTCGCTATCAACGGTCAGACCGGCCGGATCGCAGGCGACCTGCCGGTGGACAAGGGCCTGTACACCAAATGGCTGCTGGGCATCTCTGCCGTTGCCGCTGCCGCGGTGTATGCCATCAGCTACCTGCTGTGGCTGCTGTAAGGAGGTGCGCGGAATGAAGAAGACGAGTATCCTTCTGTGTGTTTTGCTGCTGGCTCTGTGCCTGGCAGTACCGACCTTCGCGGCGGAGCGCAACCCCCGATTGGTGGATGACGCCGATCTTCTGGAGCGCTATGAGGAAGCGGAGCTTCTGGATACGCTGGATGAGATCAGCAGCCGGCTGAAGTTCGATGTGGTCATCGTCACCACGGATACTCTGGGTGGGAAGACCCCCAGAGCCTACGCCGATGACTATTTTGACTACAACGGCTATGGCTACGGCGCTGACCGGGACGGCATTTTGCTGCTGGTGAGCATGGAGGACCGGGATTGGTGGATCAGCACCTCCGGTTTTGGCATCTACGCCTTCACGGACGACGGTATCGACTATATCTCCGATTGCTTCCTGTCGGATCTCAGCGACGGGTATTACGCCGATGCCTTTGAGACCTTTTCCACCAAGTGCGACCAGTTCGTGACCCAGGCAAGGGAAGGCGCGCCCTTTGACAGCAGTAACCTGCCCAAGGAGCCCTTTGAGACCTTCGACACACTGATCATTGCTGTGATGATCGGCCTGGGTATTGGCCTGATCGCCACCGGCGCTATGAAGGCCCAGCTGAAGACCGTGCGCAAGCAAAATAGCGCGGAGGAATATGTCCGGGCCGGAAGCATGCAGGTGAATCAGCGCAGCGACCTGTTCCTGTACAGAAATGTCACCCGCAGGGCAAAGCCCAAAAGCTCCAGCACCCATACTTCCTCCTCCGGAAGAAGCCACGGTGGCGGCGGCGGAAAATTCTGAATCAAAAAAACCCAGACTGAAAATCGTACTGTTTCAACGGATTATTTAGCAAACTGAAACAACAGAAAGTAAATGCAGATCATCTCAAACGGGATGACCTGCATTTCTTTTTGATTTGATTTGTGGATATTACTTTGCAAGGGACCGGCTGGGAAACAATATCCCGGTTATCCTTTGTGGTATTGCTGTTGCTCCTGGAAGTAAGCATCCATGTCGGAGACTTCAATGGCTGGAACATAGGTTTTTGCATAGATGGTATTACCATTGTCACTGGTGCCAATGGCTTTGTAAAAGGCATAGAAGGGAATGACATCGCCGGATTTGCCGCCTGCCGTAGAGCTGAACATGTATTCGAAGCTTACAGAGTCGTAATCTTCGAAGCGGATCATCTCTTGCGCGGCCATGCACAGATCGCAGAAATGACCACCGAATACATATCCCTTGTACAACAGCGCCTCTGCCTCGGCAAGCGAAATCATTTTTGCTTTGGCGATTTGAGGATAGAGATGTCTTGCCGGCAAGGTACAGTTCCAGTATTCGATATCCGCGGAGCAAAGAATCGTGTCGCTGACACAGTCTCCTTCATAGTTCTTCAGATTTTCAAAGCGGATGTGAATATAGTCGGACACAGGCTGTTCGCTGGCAGTATTAAGAGGGTGGGCATCTGCATCGAAATAATAAACCGACAGGCGATCAATACCGTGCAGGTTGTAAGCGCTGTAGTGCCGAATGATCTTTGCATCGGAGAAGGTTACTCCGTAAATCTCGAACAGCTGGCACTTTACCTTTTCCAGGGATGCGAGGATCTCTTGGTCGGTCTGGCGCTGGTCGACCTGAACGGCGTTTCCGTTTAAGCAGATGGTGGGGTCGTCGGTTTTGAGTGGGACAGAGACTGCAAACATGTTCCAGAGCCGGCCATTTGAGCCATAGAAATCGTAGCAGTTGCCTTGGGTCGTGGCTGTCCAGAAACTTTTATCATCGGAAAATTCGTAGTCGGGAACAGGAACACCCAATGCGGAGCAATAGTTTGACAGAGTTCGTTTTATGTATGCTCCCATCTGTGTTCGGGAGGAAGAGATGGTGAAGCGGTTATTATAGCGATAGATGGGCAGAAACTCTGCATCCGGGATGGGGTTCAGCTGAAGGAATTCGTTGCTGGGGACATACACTTTGGTGTATGCGTTGGTATAGCCGTTATCAAGTGCCCCGAAAAATAGATCCGCAATGTCCTGAGCGGAATAAGCTGCGTTGGGATAAAGAATGGCAGGAGGGAACAAGACCGTGCCCAGGATCAGGCAGAGACAGGCTGCCGCCGCCACCCATTTTATCCATATCGGAGCATGTTTTCTATGGGGGGCTTTGGCATCCAGAATATATTCATCTTGAGTTTCCCCGATCACTTCCAGCAGTTCCTGGGATGTCATACATAACCCTCCTTTTCAAGGTGGCCGCGTAGCTTGGTGCGGACACGGTGCAGCATAGAGGTGACCTTGCTCTGGGTGAAACCGTATTGATCTGCGATAGATTTGATCGGCTCCAGATACCAGTACCGCAGCAGAAAGACCCTACGCTCTGTCTCCGGCAACCGATCCAGAAAGCGGTGGATTGCACCGATCAGTTCGTTGCGCTGGACCAGCAGTTCCACATCGTGACTACCGCTGACGCATTCCTCAAGCTCGTCCAATGCGAGAATAATTTCGTCCCTACCCCGCTTTTTTGCACTTCTGATGCGCCATCGGTCAATGGAAATCCTGCGTGTTATCTTGCCTAGAAATGTTGCCAGAACAGAAGGACGGTGGGGCGGCATGGAATTCCATGCACCCATATATGTATCATTGACACTCTCGTCCGCATCCTGCTGGCTTTGCAGGATAGTATAGGCAATGCTATGGCAATAACTTCCGTATTTCACGGAAGTTTCGTGGATCGCGGATTCTTCTCTTGCCCAGTAAAGCTCAACAATTTGCAGATCTTCCATTTGCTCACCTCCCCGTTTTTGAAAAGGCCTTTCACCAATATACTCGAAAGATGGCGCCGATAATTGCATAGAATAAAGAGTTTTCCAAATTTATTATAACAGGTTGTGCAGCAAATAGCAATTCCGGCAGTATGAGCCATAAACACCCGCGCTCATAAACGCAGCCAATAACGGCATATTCTTCCATCCAAGCCAAACAAAAACCCAGACCGTCAGGTCTGGGTTTTGATCTTTATGGGTCATTTGCCGCAGGCGATGCTGCGGGCCACATGCACACCGCTGGCGGAAGCGTGGGACAGGGAATGGGTGATACCGCTGCCGTCGCCGATGATGTAAAGGCCCTTGTAGCGGGATTCCAGCTTTTCGCTGACCTCTACCTCCATATTGTAGAACTTGACTTCCACACCGTACAGGAGGGTGTCTTCGTTGGCGGTGCCGGGAGCTACCTTGTCCAGGGCGTAGATCATTTCAATGATGCCGTCCAGGATGCGCTTGGGCAGCACCAGGCTCAGATCACCGGGGGTGGCGCTGAGTGTAGGCGTGATGAAGGCCTCCTGGATGCGGCTGGGGGTGGAACGGCGGCCCCGGATCAGATCGCCGAAGCGCTGCACGATGACACCGCCGCCCAGCATATTGCTCAGCCGGGCGATGGATTCGCCGTAGCCGTTGGAATCCTTGAAAGGCTCCGAGAAATGCTTGGCCACCAGAAGGGCGAAGTTGGTGTTCTCCGTCTGCTTGGCGGGATCCTCATAGCTGTGACCGTTGACGGTGATGATGCCGTTGGTGTTCTCGTTGACCACCGCTCCCTTGGGGTTCATGCAGAAGGTCCGCACCAGGTCGCCGTATTTTTCCGTGCGGTAGACGATCTTGCT
>JBGVJN010000053.1:0-22789 GCA_045129455.1 Faecousia sp.
GTCAGCGGAGCAAAGAGCGATACAGATAGCGTCGTTGGCAGCAGCCAGGTCGATGTAGCCGATACGGGAGCCTGCGTCAGCAGAGTTGACGATGGGCTTGCCGTTGGTACGGTTGTAGACCTTGATGCCGGCCTCGATAGCCTTCATGTTGGCAGTATCCAGAGCCAGAGGAACATTGTTGAAATTCTCCTGCAGCAGCTTGACAGCCCACATCATGCGCTCGGGACCATCCTTCTCAGCAGGTCCGATGTTCACATCCAGGTAGGTAGCGCCGGCAGCGATCTGCTGAGCGGCACGCTCCTGGATGGGCTTGGGATCACGCTCGTCCATAGCCTTGCGGATAGCGGGAGCGATGCAGTGGATGCGCTCGCCGATGGTGACGAAGGTCTTGGACTCGGGGTTGTGGCCCTTGTACTGAACGCCCATGTCCACAACTTCGATCTTGGGCACGCGGGTCTGCAGCAGTTCCTCGAAGGACAGCTCCTTGGTCTCCACCACGGTGGCAGCCTTGGCAGCATTCTCAGCAGCGGCGGCCTTGGCAGCAGCCTCGTACTCCTTGTCCTTCATGTACTTGGGCAGCTGGACAGCCTCCAGAGGACCCACGACCACATTCCAGCCGGGCAGCTTCTCCTGGATCTCGCCCTTCATAACGGCGACCTTGCCGGGGATGATCAGGGTGCGGTTCTTGATCTTGTTCTCGATATCCAGCTCCTGGAAGGTCTTCTTCACGGTGGAGGAAGAGAACTTACCGGCAGCCCAGGCAGTCAGAACGGACATACCGGAAGCGTCGGTGATGATCAGGTTCACAGGCTGGTTGGAGCGCTCCAGCTCGCCGGAGACCAGGAAGTAGGTCAGGGCGAAGTCAACGGTCAGAGCGCAGGGGCTGTTCTCGTCAGCGCCGTTCAGGGGGTAGATCTTGGCTTCCACCTTCATGGGCTTCTGAGGATCGGTGTAGATGTTCTGACGCAGGCCGTACAGAGGCAGAGCCTGAGCGTAGGTCATGTTCTCCATCACGATGATGGAAGCGTACTTCTCGGTGAACATGGCAGCGTAAGCGGTAGCCAGGCGGGAATCGCCCTTAGCCAGCTTGGCCACATTCACGATGGAGGGATAACCGAAGGTACGGTCGCCGTCCTTGATGGCAGTGCGGCGGACCAGAACAGCGTTGGCCAGAGTCTCCTTGGCGGTAGCGCCGGTGACATCCAGGACCAGGTTCTTGTTGCCCTTGCCTTCCAGGTTCTTGACGGTGTCGTACAGATCGGAGATGTTCTCAGCCCAAACGCCCAGAGGCACGCCGGCAGCGGTAGCCACCTCGTTCATAGCCTCCCAGTTGGCAGGGGTAGCGCCATCCAGGATGGCGTTCTTGCCGGTGATGGCCAGAGCAGCCTTGGCGCACTCCACATCCCAGCACTCCAGGATGACGCTGCGGCCGGTAGCTACGCACTTGCGCACCAGTTCGGCATACTTCTCGGGATCGTTGCCCTTGTTGCGGGCGAACACGAACTCGACGTACATTCTCTCACCGATGCGCTCGTAATCCACCTTCTGCAGGTCGGCCAGCTTCTGGTCGGCATCGCAATCGGTGCAAACGCACACGGCGTACAGGTTCTTGTTGACCAGAGTCTTCTCGTGACGGAACAGAACGGTCTCGCCGCCCAGCTTGTGCTCGCCCACGGAGATGGTCTTCATGGGAGGAGCGGTCTGCTCATTGAGCATAGCCTTTGCTTCATCAGAGAAGTAGGGGCACTTGTCGATAGAAACAGCGCCCTGTGCCACCTTCATGCAGAATGCCATACAGGTGGGGTTGCCGCACTCCTTACAGTTCTTCTTGGGAGACAGCTTAAAAATGTCAAGACCTTTCAAAGCCATTGTATGTATCCTCCTTCCGATTAGCAGAGTTCAGTGATGAACTTCTTGATGGTGGCAACAGCAGCGGGATGACGCATGATGACAGCGTCGGCGCCGCCGGTCAGGTTTGCAGCAGCGGTAGCGACTTCCATATCAATGCCGCGCTCTTCGCGGTTGCCCCATGCGGGCTCGTCTTCCTCGGAAGCGGAGGATTCCTTCACGCTCCAGGTATCGGTGGACACGGGAGCGATGATGGGCATCTGCAGGTCGGCATCGGACTGAGCCAGAGCAGCCAGGCGGACGCGGTCCAGAGTGGAAGCCACATACTCGTAGCCGTAGCCGACAGCGGCGGTGCCGATGTTCATGATGATGCTGTCAGCAGGAACATTGGCGTCCTTCTTCAGCATGATGTTCAGCTGCTTTGCCAGGTTGATGTCGTCAGCGGTCTCAGCGCCAACCTTCTGGCCGTAAGCCAGAGCGACGGAAGCGCCGACGGTCTTGCAGTTTTCCTGCTTGGCGGACATGCACAGGATGTTCTTGCCCTGCAGAGCCTCAGAGATCTTGGCGAACAGCTCGCCGTCCTTCTCCAGGTTCTTGCAGCCCATGATCACGATGGGCATGGAAACAGCCTCAGCAACAGCCTTGGCATCGGCAACACACTCCTCGGTGCTACGGTTGGCGCCGTTGGGATCGGCAGACTCGAAGTTCAGGCAGATGAAGTCAGCGCCTTCCATGGTCTCAGCCTTCTTGGCAAAGTCAGCCATGGTGGTGCAGCCGGCGTAGAATTCCTTCAGGCCGGAGACATCCCACTGAGCGGCGGTATCGGAGATCTCGATACCGATCTTGGGTGCGTTTTCGATGGGTGCATCGAAGGTGTAGAACGGCAGCACATTCTGACCGCCGATGACGATTGCCTTGTCACCGGTGCCCAGAGTCACGGCATTGATCTTGCCGCTGTAGGGAGCCGTCTTGGGTGCGAAAGACATGATTGATTTCCCCCTTGATTTTTATAAATATTTTTTTAATAACGAACGGATCACAGTCCGATGGACTGCATGATGCCCCTCAGGGCAACTTTCATAGGATCGCTGTCGGGCAGCTTCGCGGAGGGCTCACCGATACAGTCGCAGCGATAGACCGCATCGTCCTGGGGCAGCACGCCGAACAGCTTCAGGCCATGCTTTTCGATCTCAGCGCGGACGCCGTCATCCAGCACGCCGTTGGGGGCGCGGTTGATGATCAGGCCCATCTGGCCGGGCTTCAGCCCCAGATCCTCCACCATCTCAGCGATCCGTGCCACGGCCTGAACGCCACGGCGGGAACAGTCGGAGATGAGCAGCATGGTATCCACATGGGGAAGCGTGCCTCTGGCAACATGCTCCAGACCCGCCTCATTGTCCATGACGATATAGCTGTAGTTTTTGGCATACTTGTCCACCTGGGTCTTCAGCACGCCATTGACATAGCAATAGCAGCCTTTGCCCTGGGTGCGGCCCATGACCAGCATATCAAAGTCATCCTCCTCGATGAGGGCGGAATTGAACTTGAATTCTGCATAGTCCGCTTTGGTCATACCGGCAGGAATGGTGCCCTTCATTTCTGCCTGAGCCATTTCCTCCCGGATAGCGCCCAGGGAGGTCTCCACCTCTACGCCCAGCACCTCATTGAGGTTGGCGTTGGCATCGGCGTCCACTACAAGCACAGGGCCGTCGCCCTTCTTGCACAGGTAGTCGATCATCATGCCGCAGGTGGTGGTCTTTCCTACGCCGCCTTTGCCGGCGACAGCAATGGTGTGAGGTGTTGCCATAGTGTTTGCTCCTTTGGAATGTTGCTATGTGCCGAAAAAGGGCGCAATGACCCCATATCGGTACTACCATATCGTATCACAGATGCGCCGCAAATTCAACCCATAAATTTACCGAAATTCTCTCTTTTCCTAGGTGTTTCTTTGTCTACTGCGTGCCTCCCGGCGCAACGAAAGCCGGCGGCACATCTTAGGCGCCGCCGGCAGGAATGCTCAGCGTGATTTTTTGAATTTTTCTTTGTAGCGATCCCGGTACAGATACCATTCTGCACCCAGGCAAATGGGGATGGCCACCAAAGCGTCCACCACCGAATGCTGCTTAAGAAAAGCTGTGGACAGGCAAATAAGCACCACCGCCACCACCACGAATGCCTTCCACCAAAGCTTTGCCTCCTTCTGTTTCGTCCACACCGAGGCGATGCCCAGGGAATAGGCCACATGCAGCGAGGGGCACACCCCCGTATTGGTGTCCAGCGCATACAAAAGTGCCACGCCCCGGGTCAGCAGATTGTCCCTTGGAAACTCCGCAGGGCGCAGATCCTGCCGGCTGGGAAACAGGACATACAGGATCATCGCCGCCACCTGGGTAATGATGATATAGGTCTGGAGCTTTTTGAAGCTGTCCACATCATAAAGGAGAAAATATCCCAACGAAATGACGATCAGCCCATACCAGAAAACATACGGGATGAGGAACCCCTCGCAAAAGGGGATCCAATCATCCACGATGCACCAAATGGGATAGCACTTTTCCGCCGGGATCAGATTCTCCGTAAGAAAATACGCGACAAAATAGAAGACCCAGCCCCAAAGCAGCTTCAGATGTGCAAATTGCGGCTCCCGGATCCGGGAAAGGCGGAACTGACGGTAGTCCACCACGGGTCTTCTCATAGCGTAGCCTCCCGGCGGTTCTTGGGGTAGTCCTTTTTGGGGATGTTTCGGTAGGGTACTACCGTATGTAAGGGAAGCTCCTGGGCGGTGTGGGTGATCTCGTCCATCAAATAGTCGCAGATCCGCTGCCGCTCCTGCTCCATAGGTGCTTCCGGGTCAAAGACGGTGGGTTTTCCTATGTACATCGTCTTCAGCTCAGGTGCGATATACATGGGGACGAAGCTGACCACCTTCCCTGTCCGTTTATAGTAGAGTCTGGCGATGTCCACGAATTTATCCTGGAATTGGCTTACGATGGGGTTGTAAGGCGCGTCATGCTCCGGGAAGATCACCACGCTGGCGCCGTCGCACAGGGTCTTGACCGTGGTCTTGAAGGTGGAGATGATCCGGGCATCCCGGTACACGGGGATGGTCTTGGCGTTGTTGAAAACGCACACGGAAAAGGGTGCGATCACATAGGAAAGTCCCTTGTAAAACCACCGGCTGCGGCGGGGCTTACGGGACCAAAAGTCCCGAAAAGCGTACTCCGGCACCTCCTTCAGGTGCATCATCTGCCCGGCGCACCAGGTATAGCGATTTCCCGGGAAATACAGCTCGCAGGCAATGGGGCCGTTCATCTGGGCATGGTTCGCCACGATCAGCGCAGGCGCGTCCGGCAGATTTTTGATCCCTTCCACCTGCATTTTGGGATAGCACAGCTTCACACCGGCACGGATCAGCCGGTAAAGCCACATAGATTTGGTCGCCATAACATCATATCCTTTCACATACGATGCTAGACCTGTTATTTGAATTTTTTGGAAAGAATTTTTAAAGAGACACTTAAAAATTTGTGACCGCGCAATGCGACGGGATACACAAAAGGCAAGCAGAGGACGAGGGATTCGATGCTAAAAAACACCCGACCACGAATGTGGTCGGGTGTTTTTTGGCAGGTATGAACTTAATATATATATTAGCATTTTTCTTAACCAATCAACTTTTTCTTGATCAGCTTGAGTGTCTTCTGCGTTGACTCCATTTCAAACGGGGCAAATTCATCGAAATTGCTGAAAGTTCCGCCCTCATCAGAGGACCATCCTACCAGCCACTTGTTTTTCAGATTATCTCCCAATGTATCACTGTCTGAACGATATTTGAACACATGGAAGATTTCTTTTTTAAACAGTTGCTTGATCTTGCCAATGTACACAATCTCATCCGGAGCCTTCCCCAACTCTGTCGGGTAGGTCAGCCAACGAACCATATCACTTTTTGCCAGATATTCTTCCGTAGCATATTCTGCTGGGAACAAGGCAACTTTTCCCTGCCTACACAGATTATGGTAGGTCGTGTTTGCATATTCCAAATCCAAGGCTAACGCTTCAATGACCGGCTGCGGAATATCCGCTCCAATGCAGCAAAGCGTGTTCACCGCATAAACATTGATGTGATTTCGTCCCAATCGAAGCATATCCTGTAAAGAAGCGATCACATTTTCATCAACAAAATGCTTGCTGACATCCGCCAAAAGCTCCAACGCGTTCCATGAGTCCTCGCTGTCAAGAACCATCAGACGGCGCATTTCCCCGGCGATATAGTCCGCCATGGTCTTTTCCGCATCGCTATCCAGCTTGGATATTTCCTTCTGATGGTGCAACAAGCCCAAAAATAACATGCTCTTTTGATACTCGTCAGTAGTCTGCCGCACCCAATATAGCAGGCGATTGACATCCGTTTTCGTAATGGTAGTCTGTTCAAAAATGTTGTCCAGCGTAGTCTCAATATAGCGCTCCTGATTAACCAGTTCCGTCAATGCCTTGATTTTCAGCAGCTTGTCTTGAGGCAGTTTGGCTGGAGAATCACACAGATGCATCACAATTCCCAAAAGGAAATTTTCACACGCAAAAATCAGATCTTTTTCCTTGTAGCTAACCGCATTGGGAATCGCCTTCAGCATATTTTCCACTTCTTCATAGGCATAGGTAAGCAGAGCGTTCTTGTCCTCCTGGGAGAACTGGTGCTTAGACCGCTCCGCCATACGGACCAGGTATTCCAAGAACTGCCTCTTCTCGCTATAGTCCACAGTTTTCAGTGTATTGATAATCTCATCAAATTTAGCCATTCTGCCACGCCCTTCCCTCGGAATTATAGTAACATATCATGTTGCATAAAGCAAGCAAAAGGAAGCAGAAAAAAGACCACAGAGGACGAGGGATTCGATGCTAAAAAACACCCGACCACGAATGTGGTCGGGTGTTTTTTGCGTTATTGAACTTAATTTATATTATTCAATCAAGTAGTACCAGATACCTGTGTCATTCATCCGCGCAGGAATATGCTCTATACAATGTTCCTTGCCCAAGAATTCCGTTTCCAGATAATCCTCGAAATTCTCCCCGCAGAAAACAGAATCCACCGGTTGCCAAAAAGATACGATGGGCATATTATCCATTCCATCAAAGAAACAACGGTGTGCATAAAACGGGATCAGCTTTGTGCTATGGCGCAAATAGTCCAGTACTGCTTCCGCATACTGTTTCTGACCCTCGAATTCAGAGAATCTGTCCCCCAGCATTACGCGCAAATCATCCCCGTTATTTTCAAGGTCGAAAAGAAAGGCATCTTCTACGGCTCGCCAGAAGTTGTGAAATCTCTGCACATTAGCAGCGGAAAGGTCTCTCCAGTTATAGAAATGGTTACCGACAGGTAGACCACAGGCAAGAAAGGCTCTGATTTCAGAAGGAAAGCGGAAACCGAATGTAGATTCTATTCTGGTGAACTCCTCGTCACGCAAGCCCGCCTCAAAAAATATACCTGCTCTCTTTAGTTTTTCGATCATCACGAAATTATCCATTTTGCTAAACCTCCCCATTGTTAGTATTCTAACACAAAGCAAGACGCAAAACAAGATATGTTGGCAGAGGATGAGGGATTCGATTGAATCAAGGTGTCGCCGGGGCCCTACCCGGCGAGCCACAGTCCCCCGGTCTGTTGCATTTAGATGGGTTCGAATCCCTCCCGAATCCGATGTCAAAAAGAAAAGACCACCCGAAGGGGTGGTCTTTCTTTTTGGCAGAGGATGAGGGATTCGAACCCCCGCAAACGGAGTCAGAGTCCGGTGTGCTACCGTTACACAAATCCTCTATCTTTGGCACGGATATCATTATACTCATCCGGCGGGAAAAGTCAAGCAGTTTTTTCCTTTTCCGTAAACTTTTTTCTTCCCGGGCAAGACTAGCTTGCCCGGGAAGGGCAGGATTATACATTGGGCTTCAAAACCAGGAAGCTTTGCGCGCCCAAAGCGGCGGTCTTACCCTCCACCGTGGCGGTGCCGAAGGTATACACCGGGGTATATTCCCCATCCAGCGCCAGGTTCAGCGTCTCCAGGCCCGGGTTCACCGCCAGGAGCATTTCGCCTCTTTTATAGGCGAACAGGCGGGAACCTTCCTTGGCAGAATATACCCGGAAGGGGCTGCAATTGCCCAGATCCGCATATTCTCTGCGCAGCTTCAAAATACCCCGGATATGGTTGAGCATGGAGCCGGGGTCCTTCTCCTGGGCATCCACGGTAGCGTTGCCGGGATTGGGATCTACCGGCAGGTACAGATCCTCAGCATTTCCAGCGGAAAAGCCAAGATTTCGGCTGTTGTCCCACTGCATGGGGGTACGGGAGCCGGTACGGTGGTAGCCACCCTCCTTGGTGGGCAGGAAACGGTAAGCCATGCCGATCTCGTCGCCGTAGTAGATAAAGGGTGCGCCGGGCATGGTCAGCAGGAAGGCATACGCAAGCTTCCGCTCGGTATCGTTGAGGCTGAAGGATGCCCGCTTGGTATCGTGGTTGCCGGTGATGAGGCAGCGCAGACCCACATCCTTGGTATCCTCATAGGCATCGGCGTAGTCCGCCAGGAAGCCGGAGATATCCGCCTTGGCTTCGGCCTTGAAGTAGCTCTCGTCCTCCAGGATGTTGCCCTTCTTATCCAGCCGGTAGTAGCGCAGCAGGCGGCTGTAGCCGTTGCCGTACCAATCCAGCATGAAGTCCATATCAAAGCCGCAGTTCAGCGCCTGCCGGGGATTGTTCCACTCAGACACCAGGGCCATATCAGGATATTCCGCATGGATCGTGCCTGCGATATCCTTCCACACCTCCATGGTGGCCAGCTTTTCCTCTCCGTCATTTTTCACCAGAGAATCCGCCATGTCCACACGGAAGCCGTCGCAGCCCTGATCCAGCCAGAAGCGCATCACATCCTTCATAGCCTCCCGGGTGGCCATGGGGCCGGGAGCGTCGATGGGCTGCTGCCAGGATTCCCGGATCTGCCGGTAGCCGTAGTTCAGCGCCGGCTGGCTTTTGAAGAAATTAATGATGTAGGTGCCGTCTCTGGGCTGTTCGCCACCGATAAAAGGCATGCCGTCGCCCCGGGTGAAGGCATTCTCCGTCCAGATATACCGATCGGCGTACTCCTCACAAGGCTCTTCCCGGCCGCTGGCCAGGAACCAGGGATGCTCCTCGCTGGTATGACCGGGAACAAGATCGATCAGCACATGGATCCCCTTTTCGTGGGCGACCCGGAACAGTTCCTTCGCATCCTCCATGGTGCCGTAACGGGGCGCGATGGCCTTATAGTCCCGCACATCATAGCCTGCGTCGGCAAAGGGAGAATCATACCAGGGATTCAGCCACAGGGCATTGCAGCCGATGCTCTTGACATAGTCCAACTTGGCGATGATGCCCTGGATATCACCGATACCGTCGCCATTGGTATCGTAAAAGGATTGGGGATAGATCTCATAGAATACTGCGTCCTTGATCCAGCTTGCGCTCATGGTTCAGTCCTCCTCAGAATCGATGGGCAGCGGTGCGCCCTTCAAAAATTCACATTTTAAGTAGCGGAAGGTCTCCTTCTCTCCTTGCTGCTGCAGCATGGTGAGAATGTATTCCAGCTGCCGCCGGTTTTCCGGGTGCATCAGCTGACGCTCCCGGCTCTTCATAAAATAGGCCAGAGGCGAACCGTCGGTATAGGCACTGCCCTGGTAGACGATGCAGGCGGCACGGCGATCCATCACCTGCTCGGCAAGATAGCGCCGGGGCATCTGCACCGGCACATAGGTACGGGTGGCCATATCCATATCCGTCCAGTATTCATAGTGATGCCGGTTGCGGCCCTTATGGTGCATCCAGGCCTCGGAATAGCCCTTGTCCTCACGCTCCGCCGCGTTGGGACTGCGCACGCCCTGGTAGTATCTTGCCCCGGCACGAAATTCCGTGGGGGAATATTTGGAAAGGTCATGGGCAAGGCCCTGCCGGTACAGGCCGATGCGGAAGCACCCGGCCATGACGATCAGCCGGTGACGGGTTATGGTCTTAAAATGCTGCCAGGCTTTCATAGACTTCCTCCTGCTGGGAATACTGTATGGATTATAGCATCTTTCCCGCCGGTGCGCAACTGTTTTCCCATCGGCGGTGCTGCATGGATAAATTTTCTGAAATTTTTCCAAAAACAGGTTTAATTTCCGGAAACCGGGTAATAATCAGCTTCGGAGGTGCTTAAAAATGAGCAACAAAAAATTCGGCCGCGGATTCAACGGGAAGGGCTACTACATAGCCCTGATCCTGTGCGCTCTCGCCATCGGGATCTCCGGCTATCTGTACTATCGAAACGACACTGTCGAGCAGCCCCAGCTGCAGACTCCCACCGGGAATGTGGATGTGATCAATCCCACGCAGGACGATGTCCCCGCAGTGGCAACCGATCCTTCCGAGCTGCCCGGCGGCATCCATGACATCAAGCCCACCACGCCCCCTGCCACCTTGCCCAAGCCCATCCGGACAGGACTTCCTCTGGAAGGCCAGACCATCGGCAGTTACGCCATGGACCAACTGAGCTACAACCCCACCACCCGGGATTGGCGTGTCCATGACGGCATCGATATCGCCGCCGGGGCCGGCACTCCTGTCCATGCCGCCGCGGAAGGCACGGTCACCGCGGTGTATGAGGACGATGCCATGGGCTGCACCGTGGAGATCACCCATGTGGACGGCTACGTGACCAGCTACAGCAGCCTGGAAGCTCCCGCCGCCGTAGCCGTGGGCGACACAGTCACCCTGGGACAGGCCATCGGCACCGTGGGTAACACCGCGCTGCTGGAGACTGCCACCGGCGATCACCTGCATTTCAGCGTCAGCTGCAACGGTGTCGTTATGGACCCGGAGCTGTTCTTCCAGCTGGGATAATCAAGCCTTCTTCATTTTCTTTCCTCTTTGACGGAAGCCGCCGGGTCACCCCGGCGGTTTTCCTCGTTTAGGAATAAGTTGGGATTCTTCGCTGCAGTTTTATAATTGCGATGCACCTGTATACCTTCCCCCTCGGGGGAAGGTGCCCCAGTGCGCACACTGGGGCGGATGAGGGGAAATATCTATAGTAATCGCACATGTATAATCCCAGCGTTTTGCCCCTCATCAGTCACAAAAAGCGGTTGCGAAGAGCCACTTTTTGTGACAGCTTCCCCCCCAAGGGGAAGCTATAAGGCGCTACCGCGCCAGTACAATAAACTGAGATTTGCTTTTTACCCGTCCATCCTTCCCCGGTAACGGAAAATTTAAAAATTGGGGGCAGACAAGCGGAGAAAAGTGTGATATACTATAAAAAGGTATTCCCTGTTTATTTCGCTTTTCAAGGAGGTATTCCTTATGAAATATTGGCGCGGATATATTACTGCGGCCATCATAGCAGTACTCACCTGGGCGCTGATGCAGTTTTGCGCCAGCCATGGGACCCTGGTGGATATGATCTACCCCTATGTTTCCCGGCTGATCCAGACCCAGCTGGCCGATTGGGTCAGCAGCGTTTCCTTCTGCCTGTGGCAGCTGCTTGCAGTGCTGCTTGGCGTAATGGCGCTGGCCTCCATCGTGCTGATGATCATCTTCCGGTGGAACTTCTTCCAGTGGCTGGGTTGGGTGCTGGCCTGCGCCTGCACGCTGTTCTTCCTGCACACGGGCTTTTACGGGCTGAACAACTATGCCGGCCCTCTGGCCGAGGACATCCGCCTGTCCGTGATCGAAGAAAACGGCTACAGTGCCACGGAACTGGCCGATGCCACCACCTATTTCCGGGACAAGGCCAACGCTCTGGCGCAGCAGGTACCCCGCGATGAAGAAGGCAAGCTGGATTATCCTTCCTTCGAGCAGATCGCGGAACTGGCCGCCAGTGGCTTTGAGCATCTGACCTATGACGACTATCTTTCCGTATTCGCCGGCTCTTTTAAGCCCGTTAAAAAGCTGGGCTGGGCGGATATGTACACCTCCATGGGCATCGACGGCATCACCATGCCCCTCACCGGCGAAGCTGCCGTCAATCCTCAGATCCCGCTGGTGAATATGCCCTTCACCATGTGCCACGAGATGGCCCACCGGATGTGCATCGCCTCCGAGCGGGACGCCAATCTGGCCGCTTTCCTTGCCTGCCAGGCAAACGACAGCCCCATCTATCAGTACTCCGGCTATTTCATGGCCTTCCGCTACTGCTATAAAGCCTTGGCCGACTACGGCACCGCCACCGCCAAGGCAGCCGCCGCGGAGATCTACGAGGGCGTCAGCCAGCAGGTACTGGCGGATCTGGAAGTCTATAACGCCCACTATGCGGCCAATATCGACGCCGACGCATCCAACCTTGCCAACTCCGTCAACGACACCTATATCAAGGTCAGCGGCGACAAAAACGGCACCGCCTCCTACAGCAAGGTCTGCGACCTGCTGGTCAGCTGGTATATCCAGGAGATCTACCTGCCGGACCATCTGCCGGAGCAGGAGGAGGTATTCGATCCTCTGGACAAGTCCGAGGTGGACCTGTCCGACGATTCCCTTGGAGGCAAGTAAGATGGAGCAGATGAAGCAGACCCTGCTGGAAGCCCTGGCGCAGTATGAGATCACCGTTTCTCCGGAAGCAGTGGATACCCTGTGCGCTTTCGGCGCGGCCATGGTCAAGCAGAACGAGGTGATGAACCTCACCGCCATCACCGAATCCTCCGCCGTAGCCAAGCTGCACCTGCTGGATAGCCTGACGGTGCTGAAGGCTGCCGAGCTGAAGGGCAAGACGGTCATCGATGTAGGCTGCGGCGCAGGCTTCCCCGGCGTGCCCATCGCCATCGCCTGCCCGGAAGCAAAGGTGACCTTGCTGGATTCTCTGGGCAAGCGGATGAACTGGCTGGCGCAGATCCTGCCTCAGCTGGGCGTGCAGGCGGAGTGTGTCACCGCCCGTGCCGAGGAAGAGGCGGCAAAGCGCCGGGAAAGCTATGATTTCGCCACCAGCCGGGCCGTGGCACGGCTGAATGTGCTGCTGGAGCTGACCGCGCCTTATGTGCGTGTGGGCGGCGCGGTGCTGGCTATGAAAGGCTCTGCCGCCGCGGAAGAGCTGGCAGAAGCCAAAAACGCCATCCACAAGCTGGGTCTGAAAATGGAAAAGGTGCTGGAGTTTACCATTGATGGCGCATCCCATTCGGTGATCGTGCTGCGTAAGGTGGCCCACACCCCGCCCCAGTATCCCCGGCGATTCGCCAAGATCAAGCAGGCTCCCCTGTAAACATACGGATCCCTCCGGGTGCGCTTCTCAGCGCACCCGTTTTTTCAGCACCGGTGTTTCATTCTCAGTTTGTCGCACAGTTTTATCGTAGGGCGGGAGCAAGCCCCCGCCCTACAGTACCACCGCAAGGTGTGCGCTAAACTCCAATTTGACAACCCGGGGAAAATAGCGTATATTGGTCAAAAAGGAAGGGGGTATGGATATGCATCTGCAATGGGTGCGCTTAGACGGAGCTGACGGTCACAATGCCGGACGAAGCCTGCTGGCGCAGATGTACACCGAAGCTACCGGTCAGCCCATGCCCTCCATCGCCGTCACCGGATCGGGAAAGCCTTATTTCCCGCAGGATCCGCTGCACTTTTCCATCTCCCACACTCCGTGCCATGCTTTCTGCTGTCTGTCCCGCACCAATGTGGGGATCGACGCGGAAGAAGAAAGCCGGCAGGTGGATCTGCGCCTGGCAGAGCGCTACTTTTCCCAAAATGAGCAAGCCCGTCTGGCGACAGCTGCCGACCCACGGCAGGCATTTCTTCGCATCTGGGTGCTGAAGGAGGCCTATGCCAAGCTCACCGGCCGCGGCATGGGAAATTACCTCAAAAATACCGATTTTTCCCCGGATGACCCAAGAATATCTCAAATCGACGGCTGCTTTGTTGCCGTGATCACAGAAGAAGGAGAAGCTTATGCTGTTTGACACCCATGCCCATCTGGATGACCGGGCATTTGATACCGACCGGGAAGCGCTGATCGCCTCCCTGCCAGACCAGGGCGTCGGCCTCGTGATGAATCCCGGCTGCAGCCTGGCATCATCCAAAAATGCCTGCCTGCTGGCGAAGACCTATCCCCATGTCTATGCCGCCGTCGGCTCCCACCCGGACGCCGCGGACGAAGTAAACGACGAAGTGATCGGGGAATACCGAAGCTTATGCAAAGGAAATCCTAAGGTCAAGGCCATCGGCGAGATCGGCCTGGACTACCACTATGAGGACATTCCCCGGCAGCTGCAGCAGAAGGCCTTCCTCGCCCAGCTGGAGCTGGCGAAGGAGCTTGACCTTCCGGTGATCGTGCATGAGCGGGACGCTCACGAGGACGGTATGGCCATCATCCGCTCCTTCCCCACCGTCACCGGCGTGTTCCATTGCTATTCCGGCTCCGCCGAAATGGCACGGCAGCTGGTGGAGCTGGGCTGGTACATCGGCTTCACCGGTGTGCTGACCTTCAAGAATGCCCGCCGGGCCATTGAGGCCGCTCAGGCGATCCCCCTGGATCGGATCGTCATCGAGACCGACTGCCCCTATATGTCCCCCGAGCCCTTCCGTGGCCGCCGCAACGATCCTGGCCGGGTATACCGCATGGCCGAAGCCCTTGCCCAGATCCGGGGCATCACGGTGGAAGAAGCCCGGCGCATTACTTTTGAAAACGGCAAGCGCCTGTACCGGATCCCATAAGGAAATTGTTCCCACCCTCTTGTTTTTTTCCGCAGAAGCGGTTATAATATGCGAAGAATCCCAACAGGAGGTCATATTATGGCTGTTAAGATCGAAAAAGATACCATCATCGGCGATGTTCTGGATATTGCCCCTCAGGCTGCTCCCCTGTTCTTCGCCATCGGCATGCACTGCCTGGGCTGCCCCTCTTCCCGGGGTGAGACCGTGGAGGAAGCCTGCATGGTCCACGGCGTGGACTGCGAGCCCTTCCTGGCCCAGCTGAACCATTTCCTGGAGGCTTACGAAGCCAGCCAGGGCTGATCTGCCGGCTATGCCCTCCCGGAAACGCCCGGTTGGCATTTCTTTTTCTAAATTCACTTACGGAGGATTCTTATGAAAATCCCCATTTCTGACCGGCTGCTTGCCTGCGCCGGCTTTGTTTCCCCCGGTGACCGGGTAGCCGACATCGGCTGCGATCACGGCTATCTGGGCATTTATTTGCTGACCAACGGCATCGCCGGCAGTGTCATCGCTTCGGACATCAATCCTCAGCCGCTGCTCAGCGCCCGCCATAACTCGGAAAAATTCGGCACCGCTGATAAAATGTCTTTTTACCTGGGTGCAGGTGTCACCGCCATTCCCCGGGATTTCGACACCATGGTCTGCGCCGGTATGGGCGGCGACACCATGATCTCCATTCTGGAAGCCGCCCCCTGGCTGAAAAGCGCCCGCTACCGGCTGATCCTCCAGTGCCAGAGCAAGACACCCATGCTGCGCCGATACCTGTCCGATCACGGCTGGCGGATCACAGAAGAATCCGTGCTGCGGGACGGCCGTTTTCTGTACACCGTGATGGAGGTTTACTACGAGCCTTCCTATCCCAGACTCTCTCTTGCCGAGACCTACTTCCCCCCGGCTCTGCTGGAGAATCCTTCGGGGGCGCTGCCGGAATACTACCGCTGGGTCGTGGACGGGCTGACCATTGCCACCGCCCATCGGACTGATCCGGAAAAGCAGCAGATCCTGGAGGAATTGAAAGCTTTGTCCCAGCAGGAAGGACTGCGCTGGCTTGCCGGCACGGAAATACCCACAACTTAGACAGGAGGTAATCCTATGACCACCGTGAATGATATTTTGAAATTTGTCGAATCCATCGCACCCCCTTACATGAAGGAGAGCTGGGACAATGTAGGTCTGCTCTGCGGCAGCCGCAGCACTCCCGTCACCCGTCTTCTTGTGGCGCTGGATCCCTTTGAAGGGGTCTGCGCCGAGGCAGCAGCCATGGGCGCGCAGCTGATCGTTACCCACCATCCACTGATCTTCCAGGCACCCAAGGCCGTCACCGATGAGACCTCCGTGGGCCGGGCGATCATGGATCTGTGCGCCCACGGCATCAGCGCCATCAACGCCCACACCAATCTGGACTGCACCCCCGGCGGTGTCAACGATGTGCTGGCTGCCACCCTGGGTCTTACGGATGTGGAGGTGATCGCTCCCGCCGGCACCAACGAGGAGGGGCTGCCCTACGGGCTGCTGCGCTGCGGCTATGTAAAGCAGCAGACCATGGACACCTTCCTTCCCCATGTGAAGAATGCGCTGGGCTGCAAGGGTCTGCGTTATGTAAACCAAACCACTGTCCATAAGGTAGCCGTCGGCGGCGGTGCCTGTGCCGGCGCCCTGGTGGACGCCAAGCGGGCCGGCTGCGATACCTTCGTCACCGCGGATGTGCGTTACAATCAATTCTGGGATGCCCATGACCTGGGCATGAACCTGATCGATGCGGGTCACTTCTGCACCGAAAACCCCGTGATCCCCGTTTTGGCCGCCAAAATTGCCGCCGCCTTCCCGGAGGTGGAGGTAAAAATCTCCGAAACCCACGCGGATTGCATGAAATTCTATTGATATCTGTTGATTTTTCCGTCTTTAGATGATAAAATAGATTGGAAATTTTGAAATTCACCTGGAAGGGAAGATAAAATACAATGTCCGGACATTCCAAATGGCATAACATTCAGAAAACCAAGGGCGCGCAGGACGCCAAGCGCGCAGCTGCCTTCACCAAGATCGCCAAGGAGCTGATCGTGGCTGTGAAGGAGGGCGGCGGCATCACCGACCCCGCCAACAACTCCCGCCTGGCCACCGTCATCACCAAGGCCAAGGCCGCCAACATGCCCAATGACAACATCAAGCGCTGCCTGGAGAAGGCCTCCGGCGCCGGCGGCGGCGACAACTACGAGACCATCACCTACGAAGGCTACGGCCCCGGCGGTGTTGCCGTCATCGTGGAGACCATGACAGACAACCGCAACCGTACCGCAGGCTCCATGCGCCACCACTTCGACAAGTTCGGCGGCAACCTGGGCGCTTCCGGCTGCGTCAGCTGGTCCTTCGACAAGAAGGGCGTGCTGGTCATCGACAATGAGGACGGCGATTATGACGAGGATACCGTCATGATGGACGCCATGGACTGCGGCGCCGATGATTTTGAGGCGGAAGAGGATTGCTTCACCGTCTACACCACCCCCGATGACTTCAACGCCGTGGCCGACGAGCTGGGCAAGAAGTACACCTTCGTCTCCGCCCAGATCGAGATGGTCCCACAGAACTATCAGAAGCTGGATAACGAAG
This sequence comes from Faecousia sp., assembly GCA_045129455.1. Classification (GTDB taxonomy): domain Bacteria; phylum Bacillota; class Clostridia; order Oscillospirales; family Oscillospiraceae; genus Faecousia. Next base: position 17,157 of record JBGVJN010000053.1, read on the forward strand.
AGCATGTCAAGCTGATGGAAAAGCTCATCGACATCATGGAAGATGACGACGATGTGCAGAACATCTGGCACAACTGGGAAGAATAATCACCAATACAAGCACCCCCCCCCGGAGCTTTGCTACGTGTTCTTAACGGAAAACTGCATAAAACTACTGGCAGATCATATTGGTCTGCCAGTTTCAATATATGTGGGCCTGGGCAACCGCCCGGATCATTGCATCCGGTAGGCGGCCGGATGCTCTGCTTGCCCCAGAAAGAAGAAATGCGTACAGATTTCCGCCATGCCAAAGCCTCCCTTGTGTAAAGGGAGCTGCCAAAATCTCTGTTTTTTGCCTGAGGGATTGCCGTTGCGTAATATACATTTGTGTGTTAACATATTAAGAAACAGTTCGCAAAATTGGAATTTGTCTAACAGTTTATATTGAATCATAATTGAAGAATTGGAGGTGTACTCCTATGCGTCGAAAAACAGATATGGATATTATTAAAGAAAACTACTGGTTAATAATTCTCTCCGCACTGCTCATTTTGTTTGGTGTGTTCTGTGCCATACTTCCTCATATTGCGCCCCATGTTAGTTATGATTCATTGCAGACAAAAGAAGTAACTGTCACCGTCTTCAAGCATTTCTACGGTGGTCCCAAAGGCGCAAGCTACGACTACATTCGTACAACGGATGGTGAAAAATACAACCTTTCGGGCGATTATCAACGAGGACAGTTGCAGGAATTGCTGACAGAAGGTAAAACAGTAACCATTAAGTGGTACAAGAACAAACCGTTTTGGACGCTCCTCGCCGAGGAAATGTATGTTGATGGAAAACGAGTTGTAACATACGATAATGACAAGCCTGTCGATTGGAAGTCTCCGCTGATTTTCGGTTCTTGCTTTATTGCTCTTGGAATGGGTGGTTTCTTTCTGCTTCGGTTGTTTGTTAAGACGAATAGGAAAAAACAGAAAAAGCGCGATGAGAGAATACAACGCAAATACGGAAAGATAGTAAAATAAAACAGTTAAACAAATTCCAATTTGTCTAACAGGTATGCTATCAACACCACAGTAAAACAATCCCTCAGTCAGCCTTTCGGCTGACAGCTCCCCTGACAAGGGGAGCCTTGGGCGCTCCCGCGCCAGTTAGACAAACATGAATTTGTCTAACTGATAAAAACTAATTTCAGTATAATTAGAGGTGAGCAAAATGTTCAATATTGATTGGGAGCCTTTCAACGGCATGGCACATAGGCCTTGGCTTATGTTTTTGGGACTGATTTTTTGCATTATTGCATGGGCTGCTGGGCTTTTCTTGTGTATCTTCTCTGGCTACAATGTCACCTCTGAAAATGAAACCACACTCGTTGAAACCAGTTTCGTCGCTTACGAAACAAGTAAAGATGAACTGCATCTTTCTGCACCTACTGGCGAAACCTATATTATTAATTCTTATACTTATTACAATGGCAACTTTGATAATCCTACATTTTTATGCAATGGCGAAGCTTACTGCATACGGGTATCTAATGCAGGATATATTTATTCAATGACCAATTCAACAGGTAACCATCTTATCACTTTTGAATCTGAGCGTGAGGCTTATCGCAACAGCCAGAGAGTAGCAGTTGTGTTAATGGCGGTTATGCTATTGCTGACTATTGCGCATTTTGTGTTGGCATTGGTTGTAAGCAAAAACTCAGAGTGGTATCCTACTTGGTTAGTCAAAATACTATTCGCCAATGCATCAGAGTTTTGGTCGTAGTACCGTATAGAACTGTTAGACAAATTCCAATTTGTCTAACAGGTATGCTATCAACACCGCAGCAAAACAATCCCTCAGTCAGCCTTTCGGCTGACAGCTCCCTTTGCACAAGGGAGCCTTCGCCCTACCATACAACTGCAAAAAGAATGCCTGCACATCTCCCACAAAGATTTGTATCGCAGATGAAAACATATTGAGCAAGCTGGAGGAAATGAAATGAAAAATATACTTGCACTGCTTTTAGCGGTGGTTATGAGCGTCTCTCTTGTTGCCTGCGGCGATGGCGAAACGCCGAGCGCAAATAACACGACTGAGACCACAGAAAGTCCATATACCAATCACTCGTTACTGACGCATCTTTATGGTGAGTTGGAAGTATATACCGACTATAGCGATCCGTTTCGCACCTTTACCATTCATGTTAACGGTAAGTGCGTTGTAGATGGTATCGACGCAACATGGAAGATTGCCGATCTGTATACCACAGATGAAAATTTATATATTGAAATATATCATGACGATGAACATCTCGGTGGTATTATGATATGGGGCAAGAACAAAGTAGTAGAAGGAGTCGGCACAAATTACGGCTTTACGCAAGGCTACTACCAAAAAGTATCCCACTAATTCAACAGGCCAAGTAAACGTCGTGATCCACTTTGTGAAGGCCGCGTCCGCAGAATGTCGACATACAGAGCATCTGGGGCATCCAGGAAGCTTAAGGATCCACATCAATACTCCCGGAATCGATCCGGGGGTATTTTTCTGCCGCTTGACATTGGAAATCGCAGAATCTATAATGATTTTGTACACCCCGGGAGGGTGATCACTCAGATCGGAGGAAAACTCCATGATGCATAAGAGATTTCTAAGTCTGCTCCTGATTGCAGCACTTTTGCTGGCCTGTCTGTGCGGCTGCCGCCCGGGCTTCCATCCCACCGCACCTACCGACGCTTCCACGGAAGGCTCCGACAGCCTTGACCAGGGCAGCGGCGGCGCCACGGATTATACTCCGCTCCCCTCTGACGAGCCTACGGACGCCACCGTTCCCTCTGACGAGCCCACGGAAACCACGGAGCCCGAAACCAAGCCTCCCACGCAGCCCTCTGAACCCGAAGAGAAGCCCACAGAGCCTGCCGCGCCGGCATTTTCCCTGGTAGGTACATGGACCGGTGTGCGCCGTGACGGCGCTGAGCTGAATACCAGTTATTTTGTTTTTGAGGCAGATGGCACCGGGTATTCCAGCGGCTGCTGCTACATGAATATCCACAACGATGTGGAGGTCAACCCCGATGTGGAAGCGGACGAGGCGGGCTGGTATGTGGCCCCCATGGGCTACCCCGGCGATCGTTTCACCTACAAGCTGGAAAACGGCGTACTTTCCATTACCTATACCGGTGGCGACATTGACCAGTACGACCCCTTCACCCAGACCCACACACTCCAGATCCTGGGCGACGATCTGATCAGCCTGGATGACCGCTATGGCAAATACACCCGGGAAGACCTGTCCCTGAAGGAGCTCTGCGCCCTTATGGGTGTCAGCTACGATCCCCCTTCCGCGTCCACAGCGTCTCTGGTTGGCGGATGGTATACTATATACCGCGACTCGGACGATTGTCTGAATGTGCGCGGTTGGAACTTCAGCCAAAGCGGGATCGCAAGTCCTTACTACACCTGGTATGATCATTCCAGCAAAAAGGTCCCGGGCGTGATCTACGGCGAGCCGAACGCGGACGGCTGGTGTGAAGTGTGGGACGAGCCCAATGATGAGATTTACGACTACTCCCTGGATAACAATGCGCTAACCCTTGTCTTCTCCTGGGGCGAACATATGCGGCCGGAGGATGTGGGTCTTACCACGGTCTATGCCCTGGAGTGGGTGGACGACAACACCATAAGATTAACCAAGGATGGCACAACTACCACATTTGTACGCAGCGATGACATTTCCCCTAAGGAGCTTTGCGCCCGGCTGGGCGTGGATTACTCCGCACCCTGATCTTTTATAGGATATACAAGAGCCTGCCGCACCATCTGCGGCAGGCTCTTTCTCAACAATTTGCACCTGTCTTACCCCTCCGCAGCAGCAATTTCACTGCCAAGCGACCAAGAAAGCCCGGATCAGAGGGAGGATCGCACTGATCACCACCGCAGCGGAGATGGTGGCCAGCACCAAAAGCACACACATGACCACCGTCAATACCCGTTCCAGCATGCCTTATCCCCCCTTCCCAATGTTCCCTCATTATAACGGAGCTTGTCCGCGCAATGGAACGAACGGTGGGGCTGTTGACAGCTTTTTTCCTATACCTTATAATGAGTATATTCTATCCGAGGAGGGCGCTCTATGAAGAAGCTTTTGGCTCTGTGGTTTGTACTGCTGCTGGTGCTGGCTGCGCTCCCGGTCACCGTCCTGGCCAACAGCGCCGAGCCACCGGGACTAATCATCATCGCCACCGACCTTCCCCAGGATGCGCAGCTTACCCTGGAATGCTCCGGGGCAGAGACCGATCCCTATTACCGAAGCTATCGGGTGAATAAGCTGTGGGAAAGCTACTGGCAATTTTATTATCACTGGGATCTGCAGGAGAACAGCCGCCTTTCAAGTCCAACAGAGAATTGGGATCAAATGCCAATAAAAACACCACCCGATTGGGTGGTGTTTTTATTGGCTCTCGTGTCCGAAAAAGAACTGGGTAAAAACCGAGGATTTTCTTTATTCAAACCTATTTTTTCTTTGTTCTATCTTTTCTTGGATATTTGAAATAACAAACGCACCTATAGGTGTGAGCGGAATAAATATCCAAAAGAGAATACCCCAAATATTACTTATTTCCCATAGTATTTTTGACACTTCAACTACTTCAGCGTGATCACGAACAAAATAAAGACCATTTTCCTGATAACCGAGGCCTGCACTTCCGCCAATTATCATAGAAAACACAAAAAAGCCTAAAATAACTATGACGCCAAAAGCAATCCATAAAGTTAAAAATACATCGTTTTTGTTTCTTTTATCTTTCACAAGATTCACCGACCTTTGGTGTATTATAGCACAAAATCGTGATATCGCAATACCTACTCACGATTACCTCTTACTTCCCAAAAATCCCGACAATTTTGCATTCGCGGATTTGAAGCAGGCAGCACCGGATTCAGATAAAGTATTCTTTGTATTCAAACTCACATGTTAATTGGTTCATCAGGTCTTCTTCTCTCGAAAACAACGAGCCTCCGCGCTGGCTTATATGGGATTCCCACATACCAGGCAGCCTATCGGGATCATAACCAATGTATTGCCACTCATCCTCATCAAATTGGTAAAGCGCTTCCAGTTGATAGGTCAGGATCCCTTGCTTGTCCTTGAGGATCACATACCGCATGGTCCGGTCCTTGGAGGGAAGCACATTGATCACTTCGTCGTCACCGCGGTTCAATTGCTTATTCTGCATCACTTCAACCACAGTGTCCCAGGATGGATACGGTTGCAGTACCCGGGTTTCTTTCTTTTTACCAAGGAGTCTGTTGAGCCATTTCATACCATCACCGCCTTGTGTTTAGTATAGCATAAATGCGGTAAAGCCGCAATACTTATTACCTCTTACCTATTACTTCTTACTTCCCTAAAATCCCATGCAAAACTTTATTTTGAGGTAAGAGTGAAGAGGTAAGAAGTAAAAAGTAAAATCCCGCCCACTTACGTGAACGGGATTTTTGGCTCCCCCTGTTGGACTTGAACCAACGACCTGCGGATTAACAGTCCGTCGCTCTACCGACTGAGCTAAGGGGGAATATTTGTGTTGGCATTACCTATCTTCCCGGGCAGTCGCCCGCCAAGTATTGTCGGCGCGAATGAGCTTAACTTCTGTGTTCGGG
>JBGVJN010000054.1:0-7498 GCA_045129455.1 Faecousia sp.
AATATGCCGTATCCGCTTTCCAGCTCCATGTCTCCGGCTATCTGATGAAGCCGATCACGGCGGAAGCTGTGCAGAAGGAAATTGACCATATCAAAGGCATCAAAGCCACAGAAAAGCTGCTCACCATCCAGTGTTTTGGCAATTTCGAAGTGCTCCATAACGGGCAGAGCCTTCCTTTCAAGCGAAAGAAGGCCAAGGAGCTGCTGGCGGTTTTGATCGACCGCAACGGTTCGGGTATGACGGCAAAGCAGCTTTGCGCGATTTTGTTCCCCGAGGATACGGACGACACCAAGAACGCCGCTTACCTTCGGCAGCTTGTGCTGGATCTGAAGAATACGCTGAAGACGGTCCGTGCGGAGGATGTTCTCAAGCATGACACCCCCTACTATCGGATCGATACCAGCCTGGTAAGCTGCGATTATCTCAGCTTCCTGAAAACCGGAAAGCCGGAATTTCACGGCGAATATATGACCCAATACAGCTGGGCGGAAGCAACCTGCGCAATGCTGCAATTTAAGAAATAACCGTTGAACGGCAGAAGTGACTTCTGCCGTTCTTTTTTACCCCGTGTCTGAGGGGCGGTTTTTCTGTTCGCATTTCCAGGGACACGGAAAAAGATTGACATCATTTTCCAGTTATGCTATGCTTTTTCTGAAAGGAGTGAACTTTATGAAGAAAGTTTTTTGTATCATCCTGTCGATGCTGATGCTCCTGAGCCTCTTCGGCTGCACCGGAAGCACCGACTCCGAGGATATCCGGGGCGAGGTCAGCGGCACCACGGAAGGCAACCAGGAAGAAAAGCCGGAGTTCTCTCTGGGCGACACCACCGGCAGCACCTACAACAATGATTTCCTGGGGCTCAGCTGCACGCTCCCCGAAGGCTGGGTCTTCTACACCGATGAGCAGATGAAGGAACTGAACAACCTGGTAGGCGACTATCTGGACGAGCAAGTAGTCGAGCAGCTGAAAAAGGCTACTGTCGTCTATGATATGTTCGCTCAGCACACGACTAACGGCAGCAGCATCAATGTGACCATGGAGAAGCTCAATGTGGTCCAGGTCGTGACTCTGAATATCCAGAAGACTCTGGAAGCCCAGATCGATGGCATCAAGTCCACCTACGCCAACATCGGCTATACCGATGTACAGGTGGAGTATCAGAAGCTCACCGTGGACGGCAAGGAATTCGACAGTCTGAAGATCCAGGCCAAGGTCCAGGGTCTGGACTTTACCGGTGTCCTCTTCGCCTTCCCGAAGGGCGATTACCTGGCCAATGTGACCGTATGCTCCCTCAGCGCTGACACGGTCAACAGCATCCTTGGCAGTATCACCGTGAAGTAAATCATAACCACCGGCCGTGTCGGTGGTATGCACAGGCCCCCTTAGGACCTATTACCAGCCGAGCCTATAGGCTCATCGAATTTTCTTTCACTTGCGTGTGGTGCCCCGCCATCGCAGATGCGATTAGGTGCGCACTAAGGCCCCCTTGTGTAAAGGGGGCTGTCACCGCACAGCGGTGACTGGGGGATTGTCACTACGAGAACAACCCCTCCGTCACGGCAGCGCCGTGACACCTCCCCTTACACAGGGGAGGCTTTCCGCTGCGGCGGGACTGGGCATAGCTAAAACTTTTGCCCCCAGCCGTGCCGGGGGCTTATACAACAAAAACACCGCTGATTTCAGCGGTGTTTTTTGATCTATTATTCCTTGATCGTTCCGTCGGGGTTAAACAGGGGCAGCTTCTCCAGATAGATCAGATCTTCTCTGTCCTGTGCGTCGCCCTCGGCCAGGATGGCCATCTTACCGCAGATGATGCCGCCGGCCTTATTGACCAGAGCTTCCAGCGCCGCCAGGCTCTCGCCGGTGGAGATCACATCGTCCACGATCAGGATCTTCTTGCCCTTCATCAGCTCCGCGTCAGCGGTATCCAGATACAGATGCTGTTCCTTGGCGGTGGTGATGGAATTGACGGTGGATTCAAACACACCGGTCATGTACAGCTTAGGCGCCTTCCGGGCCAGGAAGTACTTCTTTGCGCCGGTTTGGCGGGCCATCTCATGTCCCAGAGGGATGCCCTTGGCTTCCGCGGTGATGATGTAGTCGTACTCCGGGGCACGCTTCAGCAGCTCCCGAGCGCAGGCGACAGTCAGCTCCTGGTCACCAAAAATAACAAAACCGGCAATGTACAGGTCATCGGTCACCTTGCAAATGGGAAGGTCCCGCTCCAGACCCGCGACTTTCATGCGATATACCATAGTGATCCGCTCCTTCAAAATATTTCCGTTTCAATTATACTATCCCCGCCGAAAAAGTCAAGCGAAACGGAAAAAGTCCGCTGCAATCACTGCAGCGGACTTTCCCGCTTGGGGATTTGGAAAGAAGAGAGGTAGAAAAAAGGGGTTCTACAGAGGGAAAGGAAGCGGCTCACGGCTTCCGCAACCTTTCTGTCTATACGATACGCTCTCCTTTTGAACGGCAGGTGACAGATTTGCAAATAAAATTCGACAATTCTATGAACAGAAAAAATAGGGACTCTCCCGAGCCGCAGACACAACATCCTGTGTGATACCAAAAAATCACACGGTTTTTGATCAATTTTCTCAGCCGAAAACCCGTTGTATCCCCCCGAAAGCTGTGATATAATGACTTTAACTGACGAATTCTGAGGAGTATCCCATGAACATAGAACGGATCACCATCGAAAGCACCGACGCCCGGAAGCTGCTGGCAGCCGCCAACGGCGACGCGGCCTTGCTTTATCTGTATATCCGCACCGGCGGTCAGCCGGAAGCCGCGGCCGGTGCGCTGGCCTTTGGCCAGTCCCGCTACAACTGCGCCTGTGCCACTCTGCGGCAGCTGGGTCTGTGGCCGGAGGAAAAATCCCGCCTGCCCATCCCCGGAGAGCGCCCCAACTACACCGAGCAGGATGTGATGGGCGCGCTGGAAAAGGACAGCGACTTCCGCTGCCTTTACGGGCAGGTGCAGCGGCTGCTCGGCCGCACGCTGAATACCGAGGAGCTGAAGATGCTCCTGGGCTTCACCCGTTACCTGGGCCTGCCGGGAGAGGTGATCTCCCTGCTGGTGTCCTACTGCAAGGAGCGCGCAAGATCCCACGGCAAGCTGCGCAATCCTTCCCTGCGCACCATCGAGAAGGAAGCCTACGCCTGGGCGGAGCAGGGCATCGACACATTGGAGGATGCCGCCGCCTTCATCCAGAATCAGAATGTCCGGCGCAGCCGGCTGCACAGATTGATGGATCTGCTGCAGATCCGTGGCCGCGCTCTGACCCCCGCGGAGGAAAAGTATGCCACCGCCTGGCTGGAGATGGGCTTTTCCGAGGAAGTGCTGTCTATGGCCTATGAGCGCACCTGTCTGAACACCGGCAACCTCAGCTGGGCCTACATGAACAAGATCCTGTGCCGGTGGAAGGAAGCCGGTTTCAAAACAGCGGAGGATATCCGCGCCGGCGATCAGCGCCAAGTGCCGAAGGGTGCCTCCGGGCAGCTGGGCGACGCGGAGCTGGAAGCGATCCAAAGACTATTGCGGGAGGGATAAACCGTGGCATACAGTGCAGAAGTTATCAAGCGCGCCAGAGACCGTCTGGCCCAGGCGAAAGCCGACCGTGAATCTGAAAATCTGCAGCATCTGGCGCAGGCTTACCACCAGGTTCCCCGGCTGAAGGAGATCGACCGTCAGCTGCGCCAGACCATGGCCGTGGCCTTCCAGGCTGCCTTCACCCAGGGCACAGATGTGCAGCAAACCATGGAGCAGGTAAAGCAGCAGAATCTGGGTCTGCAGCAGGAGCGAGCCCGGCTGGTGGCGCTGAATTTTGAAGAGGGCTATCTGGATGACAGCCCCATCTGTGACCGCTGCGGCGGCACCGGCTATGTAGGCTCCGCCATGTGCGAGTGCCTGACGGAGCTTTGCCGACAGGAGCAGCGTAAGGAGCTGACGCTCCTTTCCGGCGGCAAGGAAGCCTTCAACCAGTTCCGTCTGGAGTATTATTCCGACCAGTACGACCCCAAGTACGGCGCCAGCCCCCGGCAGATCATGGAGCTGAACTTCCGCAACTGCCGCAGCTATGCCGGCAGCTTTACGGAAAATTCCGGCAATCTGCTGTTTATCGGCGGTACCGGCCTGGGCAAGACCTTCCTGTCCGCCTGCATCGCCCGGGCTGTGGCAGACCGGGGCTATTCCGTAGCCTACGAGACTGCCTCCCACCTGTTTTCCAAGCTGGAGCGGGCCAAATTCTCCGCCGACGAAGAAGCCCGCAAGGAAGTGGAAAAATTCTCCCGGTGCGATCTGCTGATCATCGACGACCTGGGCACGGAAATGCCCGGCCAGTTCGTCACCGCCGCCCTGTATAGCCTGGTCAATGACCGGCTGCTGGAGGGCAAGCCCATGCTCATCTCCACCAATCTGAATGTGGATGAGCTTTCCCGCCGCTACTCTCCCCAGATCGCCTCCCGCCTTCACGGCAGCTTCAGCCGCCTGACCTTTGTGGGCGAGGATATCCGGGTGATGAAGAACAGAGGTCTGTGATATGACGCTTGCGATCCTGTTCGACCTGGACGGCACTCTGCTGGACACGCTGGAGGATCTGACGGACTCCGTCAACGCCACCATGACCCATTTTGGCTGCCCGCTGCGTACCCCGGAGCAGGTGCGCCAGGCTCTGGGCAACGGCGCGCGGCAGCTTGTGGCGTTGAATCTGCCGGCCGAAAACGCCCCGGATACGGATACCGCCCTTGCCTTCTATCAAGCATACTACCGCGCCCACAGCGCCATCAAGACCCGGCCCTATGAGGGCATCCCGGAAGCCCTTGCCACCCTGGGCCAGCGATACCCTCTGGCAGTGGTATCCAATAAGCCCAATGCGGCCACCCAGGCTCTGTGTGCCCAATGGTTTCCCGGCATCCGGGCCCGGGGCGAGGATACCGATTGTCCCCGCAAGCCTGCCCCGGATATGATCCACCAGGCCACGGCGCTCCTGGGCGCCGACAGAGCGATCCTGGTGGGCGATAGCGAGGTGGATGTATCCACCGCCAAGAATGCCGGTATCCCCTGTCTGGCGGTCACCTGGGGCTTCAGAGACCGGGATCAGCTGGAGGCAGCCGGTGCCAGGTACCTGTGCGCCCATCCTCAGGCCCTTCCCCAAATGATAGAAAAAATCCAAAACGATATGGAAGAGGAGTTCCATGGCAAATGAATTTTACGCCCTTCTGGGCAGAATGCGCTATATCACCCGCTGGGGTCTGATGCGCAATACATTTTCTGAAAATATCCAGGAGCATTCCCACCAGGTGGCCGTGATGGCCCATGCCCTGGCGCTGATCCGCCGGGATGTGCTGGGTCTGCCCGGCCCGGACCCGGACCGCTGCGCCGTGGCCGCCATGTACCACGATGCCACCGAGACCCTGACAGGTGACCTGCCCACCCCCATCAAGTACTATAACCCGGATATCAAGGCCGCCTATAAGCAGGTGGAGCGGATCGCGGGAGAGCGGCTGCTGGCCATGGTGCCGGAGCAGCTCCGGGCCAGCTACGCGCCGCTGATCATGGAGGAGGACCCCTCCATGACCCAGATCATCAAGGCCGCGGATAAGCTTTCAGCCTATGCCAAGTGTATCGATGAGCAGAAGGCCGGTAATGCGGAATTCAATTCCGCTGCGGTGCAGACCATGCAGGCCATGAAGGATATGGACCTGCCGGAGCTGAATTGGTTCATCAAAGAATGCCTGCCGGCATTTGCGCTGAATCTTGACCAGCTGTGACCCTTGACGGTCGAAGCAAAATGTGATACCATAGCTGTCAGACCCCCACGCCGGTGTGGTGGAACAGGCAGACACAAGGGACTTAAAATCCCTCGGAGTAAAATCCGTACCGGTTCGATCCCGGTCACCGGCACCAATAAAAAGGAGAAAGCTTTCGCTTTCTCCTTTTTATTCTTGATGGGAAGCGGGATCGAACCCATCCAAATGCAGATGTCCGGTGGACATCTGCTGCCACCAGTGCAAACACTGGTGGCTACCTTAATTTTTGCCCCCAGGCAAAAATGCAAATCGATCCCGGTCACCATCCCTATGATACGCTTACGGGTGCGGTCAGGGATGGAAAATGCGAGGGCAAAGGGACAGCAGATCGGGCGTCCGCAAGTGAGTAAAGAGGACATCCCCGCCACCTTCCTCCGCCACTATCCCGCCCACAAGAGCAAGCAGTTGAATGTCAGCGAATTGGCGAGAGTGTGCGATATCAGCCGCACCACCGCTTACAAATACAAAGCCCTTTTGGAAGCGTGAAAACAGGGAGCCGAAAGGCTCCCTGTTTTGAGATGTTGAGATCAATTATAAACCAAGAAGTCAAACATTCCACCAATCCGTCGGCCATCTGCTCCAGAAAGATAACAATTATAGGGAATGCCGTAACCAATATTGCTGTGTCCCACAGTGAATAGCCGGGTGCCGCTGTCCGTGTTAGTAATTATGACTTCGTCAGGAATATCAACCAAATAAAGGGTCCCCTTTATCCGTGTACATTCATACTCATCCAAGCAGAAATCCTCTTCTACCTCAGGAATCCAAGCATCATTTGTTCCCTTGTAGGTTTCAAGTTCGCCCGTGGTTTTGTTTTTCAGCTCAATGACAAAATCCCGAAAATTATAGTACTTATTTCCTTTAGCACCAAGTTCATAGTGAGTAATTGTTTCAGTTGATACGATCTCACCAAAGGCATCCTTCTCAACTTCTTCTCTCGAATATGTACAAACTTCAATGTAGTCCATCCAGTTTTCTGTAGTGAGTTCCACAGTCACCATGAGTTCGTTGAATCTCTTTATGTTGATCATAGGAGTTCCGCTTTCGGGATTTTGAATAATCAGAGATTCACCTTCAGTTTGACTTACGCTATCGTTGCTTGTGTTGTCGCTATTAGGCTTTTGCGGTTGGATGTCCTGCTTCCCGCCGCCGCAAGCACACAAGGATAGACACATCACAAGTGCCAAGATCAGGGATAATGCTTTTTTCATAATGCGATCCTTCTTTCTGTAAAAATAAAAAGTGCGTAGCCGAAGCTACGCACCGAAAAACGCATAGCTCCATTGTTAGTGCTATACTACCACAACACTTACAGGAAATCAACGCGCTGTTCAGGAAAATAGATTTTTGAACGCATAAACAGACCGCATCCTTTTGCAAAAATGTATGAAAAGGATGCGGTCTGACTCACAGCACAAAAACAAAGAAAAACCCTTGAAACTCTAAGAGTTTCAAGGGTTTGGAGCTGCTAGCCAGATTTGTTTGCATTTTGCTCCGCTGGAGCAAAATTATGGTTCGCCTCCGTCCAGCCGTCGGCGGCAACAGTCCACCGGACTGTTGCATTTTGATGGTTCAAATCTGCCTGCGCAAATAAAAAATCAGCCATTCCGGTTGGAATGACTGATTTTTTGGAGCTGCTAGCCAGATTTGAACTGGCTACCGTCCTCCCGCAAAGCAGGCTTTGC
>JBGVJN010000055.1:0-4754 GCA_045129455.1 Faecousia sp.
TAACCACTGCGCGCCCTTTGTGGGAACGCAGCCGGATCTGGATACGGTATGTGACCATATCCTTCACTTCCTGGAGCTGGATCCCGAGGGTAAGCATATTGCTCTTGGCGGTGATCTGGATGGCTGCGATGAACTGCCTGCTGGGTTTGATGGCGTACAGTCTTACCCTGCCATGGCTCAGCAGCTGCTGCGGCGTGGCGTGAGCGAGGAGATCCTTCGCAATATTTATTGGGAAAACGCATTGGGAGTGATGGATGCGTGTTGTTTGTAACCACCCGAAGCGGCTATGATGTATATACGCCTGCCTGGACCTACCGAACGGACAGGGCAGGGGACGGTGGCTTCTATATTCCGTACCGCTTTCCTCAGCTGGAAGAAGGCTGGCTGAAGCGCCTTGAGACCATGTCCATGGGCGATGGCATCGCATGGGTGCTGAACTATTTTTACCGCTGCGGTTTGACCGGCTGGGATGTGGAACGGGCCATCGGCAAACGGCCGGTAAGGATCCTGGGTGTCGGGCACAAAATGCGCCTGGCAGAGCTTTGGCATGGGCTGAACGGCAGCTATGAGGCCACCGAAAAGCAGCTGGCTGCTTTGATCCGGGGCGACGGCGATACGGAAAAAGCAGTGACCTCCGGCCTTCGCATCGGTATTCGCATCAGCTTCCTGCTGACATTGTATGCCGGTCTTGCTGCCATTGGTGAGGCGGATTGGGATCATCGGATGGATATCGCTGTGGCGGAAGGAGATCTTTCCGCGCTGATGTCTGTTTATTATGCCGCCCAGCTGGGACTTCCTGTGGGGAATATCCTGTGCGGCTGCCGGGAAGAGGGCGGTCTGTGGGAACTGCTTCACCATGGGTATCTGGATGCGGCTGCACAGCCTGCAACGGAACTGGAGCGGCTGATCTTCTGCCGCCTGGGCAGGGAAGCGGTGGCGGAATATGCCGCCTGCCGTGATGATGGCAAGCCATACCGTATCTCTCAGCATCAGCTGAAAAGCGCTGCGGCGGATATTTGCTGCCATGTGATCAGCCTGCAGCGGATCCCCATGCTCCAGAGCAATATGCGTGGTGCCAATGATCTGCCTATCGGGCCGGAAACTGCCTGCGCTTATGGAGCGCTGCTGGATCACCGGGCAGATACCGGTGAGGGACGGATGGCTCTGATCCTTTCGGAGGATCGACCCTAAATTATTTGAGCAAGGAGGGATCCTATGGCGCTTTATGCCATTGGCGATCTGCATCTGTGCCTGGGTGCGCCGAAGCCTATGGACGTGTTCGGCGGCAGCTGGGTAGGTTATATGGATAAGCTGCGCCAGGGCCTTTCTGTGATTGGCCCGGAGGATACCACCGTACTGCTGGGAGATCTCAGCTGGGCGCTGGATCTTGCCGGAGCAAAGGAGGACTTTGCCTTTATCGACCAGATCCCCGGAAGAAAGATCATCCTCAAGGGAAATCATGACTATTGGTGGAGTACCGCGGCAAAATTCCGCAATTTTTGTGAGCAGAACGGCTTCGAGGATATGCACCTGCTGAATAACAATCATTTTGAGTACAATGGTATGGCTATCTGCGGCACAAGAGGCTGGTTTTTTGAGGAAGAGCGCAGCGGCCAGCACGATGAAAAGGTCTTCAAGCGGGAACTGCTTCGGCTGGAAGCGTCGCTACAATCGGCAGGGGAGCTTCCCAAGACGGTTTTTCTCCATTATCCTCCCAAATACAAGGGCTACGAGTGCCCGCAGATCCTGCAGCTGCTGGAAAAGTACGATGTTCGCAGCTGTTATTATGGTCATTTGCACGTCGCCAGCCACGGCCTTGCGGTGGAAGGTTTATGGAATGGCGTGGAGTTTCGCCTGGTAAGTGCCGATCGGCTGAATTTCCAGCCGTATCGGGTATTGCTCTGACAATATCTTCATCCCGGCAGTATGCGAGTGTATGCTGCCGGGGTGCTGTTTTTTGGAAAATAAAGTGAATTTCAGAAAAATTTTTATAAAAAGGGTGGACATTTCCCACATTCTTTGATAAAATACTACGGCTATAAATTTAAATATAAAATGGTGGCAGTATGCTACCGATAATTTGGAGGACACAAACCATGAATGTTAAGAGTACTGAAAGAAACGGCAACCAGACTACCATCGTTGTCGAGATCGAAAAGGAACTGATGGATAAGGGCGCCAACGCCGCTTACCTGAAGGCCCGCAAGAACATTATGATCCCCGGCTTCCGTAAGGGTAAGGCTCCCCGGAAGATGATCGAGTCCATGTACGGCGCTCATGTTTTCTATGAAGACGGCCTGGAGGAGATCTTCCCCGAGGTTTACCAGTATGCCGTGATCGACCAGGGCGTGAAGGCCATCGGCCGTCCTAACCTGACCGATCTGCAGATCGAAGAGGATGGCTCCGTCACCCTGACCCTGACCACCGATGTGTACCCCGAGGTCACTCTGGGCGATTACAAGGGTCTGGAAGTTGAGAAGACCGAGGCTACCGTTTCCGACGAGCAGGTGGCTGCTGAGCTGGACCGTATGGCTCAGAATGTTGCTTCCACCGAGACTGTTGAGCGCGCAGCTGAGCTGGGCGACACCGCCAACATCGACTTCGAGGGATTCCTGGACGGCACTCCCTTCGATGGCGGCAAGGGCGAAGGCCATGACCTGAAGCTGGGCTCCAACTCCTTCGTTCCCGGCTTTGAGGAGCAGGTGGTCGGCATGACCGCCGGTGAGGAGAAGGACATCGACATCACCTTCCCCGAGGATTACCATGCTGAGCTGGCCGGTAAGGCTGTGGTGTTCCATGTCAAGTGCAACAAGGTCACTGCTACCAATGTTCCCGCTCTGGATGACGAGTTTGCCAAGGATGTTTCCGAGTTCGAGTCCCTGGAGGAGCTGAAGGCTGACATCCGCGCCAAGGCTCTGGAGAATGCCCAGAAGCAGATCGACAATGCTTTCGAGCAGGCCGCCGTTGAGAAGGCTGCTGAGAACACCACTGTGGATATGCCTGCTGCTCTGATCGAGTCCGAGCTGGACAACCAGATGGAGCGCTTCGCATACCAGCTGCAGATGAGCGGCTACAGCGTTGAGCAGTACGCCAAGATGATGGGCGGCGATCTGTCCACCATGCGCAATGCTTTCCGTCCCGCTGCCGAGAAGCAGGCTAAGATCAATGTCACCCTGGAGAAGATCGCTGAGGTGGAAGCCATCGAAGTGACCGATGAGGATGTGGATGCTGAGTACACCGCTCTGGCCGAGCAGTACAGCCTGGAGCTGGACAAGGTTAAGGGCATGGTGGCCGCTGAGGAGATCAAGGCTAACCTGAAGACCCGCAAGGCTGTGAAGGTCATCGTCGACAATGCTGTCGCCGTTGCTCCCAAGACCGAGGAGAAGACCGAGGAATAAGCAGCCGTTCAAGTGGTTAGAATGTTTCAGACCCATGAAAGGAGACATGACCATGAGTTTGGTACCTTATGTTGTTGAGCAGACCAGCCGCGGTGAGCGCAGCTATGATATTTTCTCCCGTCTGCTGAATGACCGCATCATTTTCCTGTCCGAGGAGGTCAATGATACCACTGCCAGCCTGATCGTTGCGCAGCTGCTGTATCTGGAGAACCAGGATCCGGACAAGGATATTCAGTTTTATATCAACAGCCCCGGTGGCTCTGTAACTGCCGGTATGGCGATCTACGACACCATGCAGTACATCAAGTGTGATGTCAGCACCATCTGCGTAGGCATGGCCGCGTCCATGGGCGCGTTCCTGCTGTCCGCCGGTGCCAAGGGCAAGCGCATGGCGCTGCCCAATGCGGAGATCATGATCCATCAGCCCTCTGCCGGCACCCAGGGTCAGATCACCGATATGGCCATCCACATGAAGCGCCTGCAGACCATCAAGGAGCGGATGAACCGGATCCTTGCCGAGAATACCGGCAAGAGCATCGAGGAGGCTACCGCTGCCTGCGAGCGTGACAACTTCATGTCCGCTGAGGAAGCCCTGGCTTTTGGCCTGATCGACCATATCGTTCAGCGTCATTGATCTTAAGGAAAGGACGGAGCCGGGACTATGGCAAGAAAAGAAGACCAGGCCATCCGCTGCAGCTTCTGCGGTAAGCGGGAGACCCAGGTAGAGCGGCTCATTGCCGGCCCGGGGGTCTATATCTGCAGCGAATGCGTGCAGGCCTGCAGCGACCTTCTCAGCGACGAGATCCGCATGGATCAGCGGGGGAAGCTCCGGACGCCGGAGCATCTGCCTACGCCCATGGAGATCAAAAAATTCATGGACGGCTATATTATCGGACAGGAAGAGGCGAAGATCGCCCTTTCCGTCGCGGTATACAATCACTATAAGCGTATCTATCTGGCTACGGACTCCGATGTGGAGCTGCAGAAGAGCAATATCCTGCTCATCGGCCCCACCGGCTGCGGCAAGACCCTCTTTGCCCAGACCCTGGCCAAGATCCTGAATGTACCCTTCGCCATTGCCGATGCCACCACTCTGACAGAAGCGGGCTATGTGGGCGATGATGTGGAGAATATCCTGCTTCGTCTGCTGCAGGCTGCTGACTTTGATGTGGATCTGGCGGAACACGGCATCATCTACCTGGATGAGATGGATAAGATCGCCCGTAAGAGCGAGAATACCTCCATCACCCGTGACGTTTCCGGCGAAGGTGTGCAGCAGGCTCTGCTGAAGATCCTGGAAGGCACCGTTGCCAGCGTCCCGCCCCAGGGCGGCCGCAAGCATCCCCAGCAGGAGAT
>JBGVJN010000056.1:0-3845 GCA_045129455.1 Faecousia sp.
CCACCGGCATATTGCGATTTAGATGGTTCGAGTCCCTTCCTCCCGACATAATATTAAAAGGGTTATCCCAAATGGGATAACCCTTTTAATGGTACGCCGAAAGGGACTCGAACCCCCGACCTACTGATTCGTAGTCAGTCACTCTATCCAACTGAGCTATCGGCGCATGTGCACTCCAAAGTGCTTAGATATATTAGCACACACCTGCGAAAAAAGCAAGCACTTTTTTCGTTAATTTTGAAAAAATTTCTTGAATGTGGTTTGATGGCCCTTTTGGGGGCTTCTTGACAGGGGAAATGCCATGGTGTAGAATAGGAAAACAGGAAAGGAGCGTGATGGGAGCATGAAGATCGACCATAGATTACCCGAAGCAGTGCTGACCTGGTACGACCGTTCCCATCGGGAGCTTCCCTGGCGGCAGGATCGGGAGCCTTACCACATCTGGCTTTCCGAGATCATGCTGCAGCAGACCCGTGTGGAGGCGGTGAAGGGCTACTATAGCCGTTTTCTGCAGGCACTGCCCACCATCGCTGACCTGGCTGCCTGCGACGATGACGCACTGCACAAGCTATGGGAAGGCCTTGGCTACTACAGCCGTGTGCGCAATCTGAAGAAGGCTGCCCAGGTGATCCTGGAGCGGCATGGGGGTATATTCCCTGGGGAATACGGTGCCATCCGGGCGCTGCCCGGCATCGGTGACTACACTGCCGGCGCCATCTGCTCCATTTGCTTTGATTCTCCCACACCGGCGGTGGACGGCAATGTGCTTCGTGTGATCTCCCGGCTGAATGACGATCCCACGCCCATCGACACCGATGCCCATAAAAAGGCTGTTCGTGCCGCCCTGGAGGAGATCTACCCCGCCAGGGCCGGGGATTTCACCCAGGCGCTGATGGAGCTTGGCGCTACTGTCTGCGGCCCTAACCGGGAGTCGGATTGCGAAAACTGTCCCTGCAGAGAATTCTGCCTCGGCTGCACCCGGGGAACTGCCGGGAAGCTGCCGGTGAAGGGCGCGAAAAAGGAACGAAAATGCCAGAAGCTGACGGTATTCATCTTCAGTTGCGACGGGAAATATGCCTTGGAAAAGCGCCAAAACACAGGGCTTTTGGCAGGATTGTGGCAATTTCCCAACATTTCCGGGCATCTTTCGGTGCAGGAAGCGATTTCTCGAGCGGAGCGCATGGGGCTGCAGCCCCGGCAGATCCTTCGCACGGTGGAGCGCAGCCACATTTTCACTCATATCCAATGGGATATGCAGGGCATCTATCTGGAGGTAGCCTGCCCTGTGGAGGAGTATCAATGGATGGATCCGCAGACGATCCGCACGCAGGCGGCATTGCCCACGGCATTCCGCCAATTCTGGGAGGAGATCGACCTTGTTTGACTTTCATATGCACACCACCGTGTCCTACGACGGACAGAATTCCCCCCAGGAGATGGTGCGAGCGGCAGTAACTGCCGGGCTGCGGGAGATCTGCTTCACGGATCATCTGGACTATGAGCTGGGACGACCCAAGGAGGAGCTGGCCTTCCGGGTGGAGGACTATAACCGGGCGTTTGAAGGCCTGGATCCCATGGGGATCACGGTGCGCACCGGCACGGAGATCGGCATGACCCCCTGGAATGTGGAGGAAGTGAGCCGGGATCTTAAGCTGCGGCATTACGATTTTGTCCTGGGTTCCATCCACCATGTGGACAATCTGGATCTGTATTTCCAACCTTTTTGGGAAGGGAAGACCGTGGAGCAGGCGGAGCAGGCGTATTTTGAAGAGATGTTGCGGTGCGTGGAGCTGCACGACAATTTTGATGTTTTGGGCCATCTGACCTACATCAGCAAGACGGCGGCCCATCCCACCCATCGCCTGGTGCCCTTTGAGGATTACCGGGATATCACCGCCGAGATCATGAAGGCGCTGATCCGCAAGGACAAGGGCATGGAGGTCAATTCCAGCGGCGTGGATCGGTGCGGAGATTTTCTGCCGGGGGAAGCGTACCTGCGGCTGTTTAAGGATCTGGGCGGAAGCATCGTGACCATCGGCTCCGATGCCCACAACACTGCCCGGGTGGGCCAGTATGCCCACCGGTCGCTGGCAATGCTGAAGGATATCTTCGGCCATGTGTGTACCTTCGCAGACCGCCAGCCGATTTTTCATAAGCTGTAAAAACACCGCCGCTGCGTCTTTGCAGCGGCGGTTTGGTTATAGTTGCTGATCTTTTTCATTGGGGATATATTCCAGAATCTTTTCTACCGGGCAATCCAAAATACGGCACAGGTCATTGAGCGTGGTGGTCGTGATCGCCTTGTTTTTGCGCAGTTTATCGATGGTTGCGCTGGAGACCCTGTACTTATTAATGAGTGTATAGGTAGATTCGCTGGATGCTTTCAAAGTCTCCCAGAAAGGTCTGTAGCTGATCACGGTGACACCTCCTTGCTGTTTATACAGCTATATTATGATGAGATCTTTTACTTGACTATAGTTGGAATGGTGACTATAATCTTGTGGTGTAGGAGGTGTTCGCATGGAGGAATATCAAAGTATTCTTGTGGAAACGATTGCCCGCGAGGTGATACCGTCGTTGGAGATTGACAGCGCAAAACTGGTGGAGATGAAGTGCTACCAGACGATTTTGAAGATCCGGCATATTCTGGGGGATGAGTCTTTGGATGACCCTGAGTGCTTCTGGAGGATCGAGGAAATTGTAAGTGCCATGGATCAGCTGGGAGTTGGAGGCGGAGGCCGTCACGATTTTTAGCCGTTTATCAGATTTTGTTGCGCCGCTGCGAATTGCAGCGGCGGTTTTTTATCCCACATTTTGTGTCGGAATGGGGCGGAAAACGCAAGGAGTTGACTTTAAGAGGAAAATTGCATATAATAGGATGGATAAAATGGATAACTATGGCAGGTAATCAATATGGCTACTAAAAAACAGGAACAATACGGAAATTCCAGTATTTCCATGCTCAAAGGCGAGGATCGCGTCCGCAAGCGCCCCGCCGTTATTTTCGGCTCCGATGATCTGGAGGGCTGCAAGCACGCGGTGTTTGAGATCCTCTCCAATGCCATCGACGAGGCCAGAGAAGGTCACGGCGACACCATCATCGTCACCCGCTACGAGGATCTTTCCGTCGAGGTGGAGGACTTCGGCCGTGGCTGCCCTGTGGACTACAATGAAAAGGAAAAGCGCTACAACTGGGAGCTGGTATTCTGCGAAATGTATGCCGGCGGCAAATATGGGGAAAATGGGGAAAACTACGAGTATTCCCTGGGCCTGAACGGCCTTGGCTCCTGCGCCACCCAGTATGCTTCCGAATTTTTCGATGCCACCATTCGCCGGGATGGCTTCCGCTACGATCTGCACTTCGAGAAGGGCCGCAACAAGGGCGGTCTGAAAAAGGAGCCCACCGACCGTGGCCGCAAGACCGGCTCTCTGTTCCACTGGAAGCCCGATCCCCGGGTATTTACCGACATCAACATCCCTGTGGAATACTACCGGGATGTGCTGCGCCGCCAGGCGGTGGTGAACAAGGGCGTCACCTTCAAATTCCGCAATCAGGTGGGTAAGAAATTTGAAGAAGAGGAATTCTGCTACGCAAACGGCATCCGCCAGTATATCGAGGAGATGGTAGGGGATAATGCTTTTACCATGCCTGTTTATTGGGAAGCAGAGCGCCGCGGCCGGGACGCAGAAAATCGCCCGGAAATGAAGCTGAAAATTACCACATCTTTCTGCTTCAGCAAGCAGCTGAGTCATATAGAGTATTACCATAACTCCTCCTGGCTGGAGTATGGCGGAAGCCCTGACCGGGCTGTTCGTTCCGGTTTTACAGCGGCATTTGATAAGTA
>JBGVJN010000057.1:0-3962 GCA_045129455.1 Faecousia sp.
ACGACCCTCCCCTACGATAATCCCATCTTGGCCCCCGCGTTATGAGGGGGCTGTCACGCGATCAGCGTGAGTGGGGGAGTTAACTCCCTCCGTCTTCGCCTTGCGGCGAAGCCACCTCCCTCAAAACGAGGAAGGCAAGGCGGGCGGTCATTGACCGCCCCTACATGGATCATCGTACCTTTTTGCGCCGAATTTTACAAATCCTTCCCGTAAGGTTAAGGGAGGGTCAAGACCCTCCCCTACATCAGCTATCATTTCCATTGTCAATTCCCTGCAGCCCTACATGGTTTAGTTCACGGTGAGCTTTCTGCAGGCGGCGGCCAGGGCATTGAGGGTGTCGCAGGCCATCATGGTGCAGGCGCTGCCCAGCAGCTGGGCGCTGCGCAGGTACTTCCACTTGTTTTCCGGGATGGGATTGAGCAGGATCACCTTGCCGCAATGGCGCTTGGCCTCCAGCAGGGCGTGGTATGCTCCTGCCGGATCGATGGTCTTGGTGTCGGACAGGATGATCAGCGTGGCAGAATCCCCCAGCGCCCGGGGCTGGAGCTTCAATAGCTGCTGAAGCGCCTCCGTCAGATTGGTGCCTTTGCCATAGATGCCACAGCGGTTTACATAATCCCGGAAAAGATCCATATTCTGCAGCGCAAAGGCATCCGCCTCCGTCATGGTCTCGGAGAAGAGGAATACCCGGGAGCTGTCCGCTGCCTGGTTCAGAGATTGGATGAACCGCAGTGCAAACTCGGAAAACCGGATCATAGAGCCGGAAACATCGCAAAGCAGCACCAGCCGCCGGCGGCGACGGGGCTTTTTCTTGAATTTCAGCCGGTAAAAGGTGCCGCCGGTCTCCAGACCCTTGCGGATGGTGCGACGGAAATCCAGCGCATGGCTGCGGCCGGAGGCCTTCTTCCGGGCGGTCAGCTCCGCGTTGATCTGCTGGGCTACCGTCTGGATGAGAGTGATGGCCTTGGGGATCTCCGTATCCTTAAAATCGGAGATGTCCCGGAAGATCAGACCGATCTCCGGGTCCATGGCGGCCGCGTTCACTGCCGCGTCCTCCATGCGCATCTGCTGCTCCAGAAGGGACTTGGTGAACACGGAGTGAATGAAATTTCCGTATAGATCCGGGCTGCGCTCGGCGCTGGCCCGGTATTTTTCCAGAAACTGCAGCAGCTTCTGCCGCTGCTGCTCCGTCATGGAGGCGTAGGCCTCCCGCTGCTCCTCGCTTAAGAGCATGGGCTGGCCGTTTACCTGCAGCTGTTCCTGGGATTCCTGCTTGATGGCTTCCCTTTGCAGATCCTGCTGGGCCTGGGCATTCGCCTGGGCACGCATAGCTTCCTCACTGAGGAAGAAGCCGTCAAACACCCGGCTGAAGGCATACTGCTCCTCCCGGGATTTGGCATAGATGGCGGAAAGGGCCTGCTTGGTGGCCTGCCGGTCCTCCAGACCCATGGCGAGCAAAATGCGGCAGGCATCGGCGGTCTCCTGGGGGCTGACGCTGATCCCCTCCAGCCGCAGCATCCGGGAGAAGGCAGAGAGCTTTTCCAGATAGACCTTGTGGTCATCCATGGGAGTGTCCTCCGCAGCCATGGCCGCAGCCGCAGTGATGCTCCGTTTCCAGGCCGTCCACGGCGGCCAGATCCTCGTTGTTCTTCAGAATAAAGCCTGCGGTGCGGCGCAGAGCATCGGGGGTCAGCTCCCGGATCCCCAGAGCATCCAGCGCGGCGGCCCAATCCAGGGTCTCGGCAATGGAGGGCTTTTTGAGGATGGCTTCGTTGGCGCGCAGCTTCTGCACCGCCAGCGCCACCTGGGCGCACAGCTTGTCATCCACATGAGGCAGCTTTGCCCGGAGGATGGCCAACTCCTTCTCCATGTCCGGGTACTCGATGTAAAGGTAAGCGCAGCGGCGGCGCAGCGCCTCGGAAAGGGGACGGGCCCGGTTGGAGGTCAGTACCACGAAGGGAATGGTCTGTGCTTTGATGGTGCCAACCTCGGGGATGGATACCTGCATGTCCGACAGCAGCTCCAGCAGGAAGGCCTCGAATTCCTCGTCGGCCTTGTCGATCTCGTCGATGAGCAGCACCACGGGCTTCTGGGAGCGGATGGACTTCAGCAGGGGGCGCTCCAGAAGATACTCATCCCGGAAGAGGGAATCGGTCAGCGCCGCCTTGTCCTCGGTGTTCATGTTCACCTGGATGGCCAGCAGCTGCTTCTGGTAGTTCCACTCGTAAAGTGCCTTGCTCTCGTCCAGACCCTCGTAGCATTGCAGACGCACCAGCTCCCGGTCCAGAGCGGAAGCCATGACCTTGGCGATCTCGGTCTTGCCCACACCGGCAGCGCCTTCGATGAGCAGAGGGCGACCCAGGGTCAGTGCCACATACAGCACCGTGGCCAGAGCGTCGTCATAAATATAATGGGCATTGTCCATTTTGGACTTTAAGGTTTGCAGATCCATAGTGTGTACCTCACGGATTTTTTCTTTGATTATACCAGAGAAAACAAGATTTTGCAATCCGGTGATTCCCGGGATGATTGACAAACGACGGTGACAAGCTTATGATAAACGCAGCAGAAAACCGATGAAAGGGAGGCTGGCGCATGAACGGTCTGATCTTCAATATCCAGAAATTCTGCGTCAATGATGGACCCGGCATCCGTACCACGGTGTTCTTCAAGGGCTGCCCGCTGCGCTGCAAGTGGTGCCACAATCCCGAGTCCCATAAGGCTTACCAGGAGCTGCTGTACGATCCGGGCAAATGCGTCGGCTGCGGCCGGTGCGTGGAGGTTTGCCCGGCACATGCCCATGAATTTGTGGACGGACAGCATATTTTCCACCGAGAAAAGTGTGAAAAATGCGGAAAATGTCCGGAAAGCTGCTATTATGAGGCTTTGGAAATGGCGGGAAAATACCGCACCGTGGAGGAAGTACTGCAGGAGGTCATGCAGGATAAGATCTTCTACGATAATTCCGGCGGCGGCATGACCCTCTCCGGCGGCGAGCCGCTGATGCAGTTCGATTTTGCCCTGGCACTGCTGCAGGGGGCAAAGGAGCAGGGACTGCATACCTGTATGGAGACCTGCGGCTATGCGGATCGGGAGAAGATCCTGCAAATCGCTCCCTATGTGGACATTTTCCTCTTTGACATCAAGTTGACGGACAGTGAAAAGCACCGCTTCTATACCGGCGTGAGCAATCGGCGGATTTTGGAGAACCTTCATGCCATCGACGCGGCGGGAGCAAAGACGGTGCTGCGCTGCCCCATCATCCCCGGCGTCAATGATGACGAGGAGCATCTTGCGGGCGTTGGCGCTCTGGCGGATTCCCTTAAGAATGTCCTGGGGGTGGAGGTAGAGCCCTACCACAGCCTGGGCACCGGCAAGGATCAGCGGCTGGGAAGGACCGACGCAGTGAGCTTCCCTCTGCCGGAGCCGGCACAGGTGGAACAGTGGGTGCAGACGATCCAAAAGCATACCAAGGTTTCGGTAAAAAAGGCATAAGAAAAGGGAGGGTCTTGACCCTCCCTTTTGCGTTATTCTCGAGGCACACATGTAGGGGCCGATGACCACATCGGCCCGCATATACCTTCCCCCTCGGGGGAAGGTGCCGAACGACAGTGAGGCGGATGAGGGGTCACAGTCCACAAACTCTCGGTGCAGTAACGGGTGCTTGCGCACCCTACACCACATCAGTCATTTGCTCGTTCCTCGCAAATGCCAGCTTCTCCTCCAGGAGAAGCCTTTTGCAATATTGCCATAGGTGCGTCGCCCTTGTAGGGGCGGCCATTGACCGCCCGAAAGCCTCCCTTGTGCAAAGGGTAGTTTTCCCCGTTAGCGGGGAAAATGTCTGCGAAGCAGACAAAAGGGGCCTGGGGGTGGCACGGCGATAGCCGTGACGGAGGGATTGTAAGGTGCCGAGCAAGACAATCCCCCAGTCACCGCTGTGCGGTGACAGCCCCCTTTACACA
>JBGVJN010000058.1:0-3157 GCA_045129455.1 Faecousia sp.
AGAACCCCGGCCTGGTGGTATCCGAGATCGTGGTTTCCGAAGGTTAATAAATCGCAGGCAGGGAGATCCCTGCCTGCTTTTTCGCGCAGCAATTTCAGTTTGATATCACACATAAATGATATCGTAGGGACCGGCGTCCTCGACGGTCCGAAACGATTTTGGGGTTCGATGCCCCAAAATCGTTCCTGTGGTGATACTTTAGCAGCAGATTTGCCCATCGAGGTCAAATCTGCTGACGGACCGTCCGGGAGGCCGGTCCCTACAGCATTGTTTTTATGGCCCGATAAACTGCAATTTATGTTCCATCTTCGGTTGCCATAGGGCGGAGAATGTGGTATACTGAATCCAATGATCATGGAAGAGGGCAACCTATGGAACTGAACGATATTTATGATAAGGACCGAAACCGCACAGGCCGGGTCCACCGCCGGGGCACCCAATGGGGCCCGGGGGAATTTGGTCTGGTGGTGTGCGTGTGGGTCTACGACGGTCACGGCAAGCTGCTGCTGACCCGTCGCGCGCCGGGAAAAACCTTCGCCGGCACTTGGGAAAATTCCGGCGGCGCCGCCAGAGCGGGAGAAAACAGCCGCCAGGCCATTCGCCGGGAACTGTTTGAGGAGACAGGCATCCAGGCGGAGGAAGAGGAATTTGAGTACATCGGCACGGACCGGGATGCCCATGCCTTCTACGATTTTTACTGCCTGCGCCGGGAGCTGCCCATCGACAGGATCGTGCTGCAGCCGGGGGAGACCGACGGCGCCCAGTGGGCCACCTATGAGCAGATCCACCGGATGATCCGGGAAAAGCAGATCTGCCGTATCATCGCCCGCCAGTACCAGCGCCAGGAAAAAGCACTGAAGCTTAAGCAAATTGCACAAGAATGATTGATAAATTTTGGAAATGCCACCGGGGTTTTTTGCTTGCCAAAACCCCGGTGGTTTTGCTATAATGAAAAAAAGCGTTTTTTGAAACTCCGGCGAAAACGCTTCTGCCGGAGTAGGAAAAATGCTTTTTCTTTTTTATTTTATCATCGGAGGAAATCATTATGATCGAATTGACTCAGCTGCCTGTGCGCCATGGCAACGTCCCTCTGCGCTATGCCCGCGGCCATTTTGCCACCAACCACAGCCATATCAACTACTATGTGGATATCACCTTCCAGAAGACCCGTCTGAGTGAGGCCAAGGACAGCGCCCGCCAGCTGGTTTCTCATTTTATCAATAATACCCCTGTGGATACCATCCTGTGTCTGGACGGCACGGCGGTTCTGGGCGCCTGCGTGGCTTCCGAGCTGACCAAGAGCGGTTTCCGCACCATCAACCAGCACCAGACCATCTACATCCTGGAGCCGGAATACAATGCCAACTCCCAGATCATCTTCCGTGAGAACATCCAGCCCATGATCCGGGGCAAGCATGTGCTGATCCTGATGGCGTCCGTCACCACCGGCTATACCGCCAAGCGCAGCATCGAAGCCATCGGCTATTACGGCGGCTTTGTGGCTGGCGTTGCTGCCCTGTACCGGAATGTGGACGAGGTGGCCGGACATCCTGTCCGCTCCATCTACTCCGTGCAGGATCTGCCGGATTACGCCAGCTACGATTACCACGATTGCCCCTACTGCAAGCAGGGCATCCCCATCGATGCCCTGGTCAACAGCTTCGGCTATTCCAAGCTGTAAGCTGTGCCGGCAATTCAGGGATAGAAAGAGGAGGAAACACCATGGAGGCAGATAGAAGAAAGCAGGATATCGCCGCTTTGCGGCAGATGCTGGTTTTGCAGAATGAGATCGATGAGATCATCGACGAGATCGATTCCATTGAGGTAGGTCTGCAGGACTGCGATGTGGATCCGGACGATTACAAGACCGATCGTGAAGACGAGACCCAGGCGCGGAAGAAAGAGGAGATGGCCCAGCTGTTTGCCCAATATGAGGCAAAGGAAAAGGCGGCCACTGCCAAGGCAAAGTGGATCTTCTGGGGGATCTTTGCAGTGGGCATCCTGGTGGCTGCTGTTTTGAAGGAGTTTTTGGTGGGTGTGATCATTGTGATCGCCGCCTTCATCGTCAAGAAGATCATGGAAGCTCCCGCGAAGAAACAGGTCCATGAGGCCTACGATCAGGAAGCTGCCCAGGTAGCTAAGAAGTACGAAAAGCTCCTGGAGGAAGCCAAGGCGCAGGACGATGCCGAGCAGGAGCGCTATGAAAATGACTTTGCGGAAAAGATGGCGCAGCAGCGTGCCGAGGCCGAGCCGGAGCTGAAGGCGCTGGAGGAGAAAAAGGCAGCGCTGGAGAAGGAGTATGAGCAGATCCGAATCGTCTCCCAAAGAGACATGGATAAGGATCCCGATATTATCGATGAGCTGCTGGATCTGCTGGAAAGCCACCGTGCGGACAATATCAAGGAAGCACTGCTGGAGCGGGACAGAGAAAAGCGTCGCCTGGAGCAAGAGCGGCAGGCTGCCATTGCGGCAGAAGCAGCCCGCAAGGCCTCCATGCCCGGAAAGGTCTATGTGCGGATCGGCAGTATCAATACCTATTCCGGAGCGCTGCAGACAGTTGCCAATAACATCTATGTGGATGGTGCGTCCTATGGTGCCGGCAATGCCAACGGATCTGTGATCCAGCTGAATCCCGGTCCACACAACATTTACGCACAGCTGCAGGAAGCGGGCTACATCTTTACTACGCCTACCTATTCCTTCTATCTGGAGGGCGAAGGAAGCATTCGCTTGAAGATCATGATCAAGAATGCTGTCCCTATGATCATTGAAGAATAAAAAATGACAAGAAAGGCGCGCTGCATTACGCAGCGCGCCTTTTGTCGTTACGCCATCTGTAGGGGCGAGCATTGCTCGTCCGCCTTGCCCCCGTGAGAACAATGTCCAAATCACCGCAACGAGGTACGATGACCCATGTAGGGCGGGGCCTTGGTCCCGCCGCTATGCTGCGATGATCGCCTGCGGCGATGTGGATCTACGATGTAGATCCACCGGCGGGAGTGAACCCCCGCCCTACAGTATTGTCATAAGTGCTTCATTCCTATCGTAGGGGCGAGCATCGCTCGTCCGCCTTGCCTCCCTCGTTTTGAGGGAGGTGGCACGGCGCAAGCCGTGACGTGTGCGCCCGCAGGCGCCATGCAAGCGAGCAACCGCCCGC
>JBGVJN010000059.1:0-4285 GCA_045129455.1 Faecousia sp.
CGCACCATTCTGCAGATGGGCCTGGAGCATGTGATGGAATAAGGATACCCTGCGCCCGGAGCTCCGGGCGCATTGCTGCTTACAGGAGGTGTACCATTGAAGCATCAGGAGTATATACGAAAGCATCCGCAGGCAGACACCGTGGTGCTGATGATCCACGGCATCGTGGGTACGCCCCGGCATTTTGATGCCTTTCTTTCCGCGGTGCCGGAGCAGGTGGATATCTGTAATATGCGCCTGCCGGGCCACGGTGGGACGGTGCTGGATTTTGCCCATGCCTCCATGGCGCAGTGGAAGCGGGCGGTGCATGACCGGCTGGCTGCTCTTAGTGAGGAATACGATCATATTTTGATCCTTGCCCATTCCATGGGCTGCCTGTTGTCCATCGGCGCACTGGGAGAGTTTCCTAAGCTGCGGGGTATGGTGCTGCTGGCACCGCCGCTGAAGGTGGGGTTCAAGCCCGTTATGATCAAATACAGCATGAAGCTGGTCTTTGGCTGCATCAATGAGAACGATCCCGCGGAACGGGGGATCCGGGATGCCGCCGGCGTGACCCAGGATCTGCGCCTGTGGCGCTATCTTGGTTGGATCCCCAGATTTATCGAGCTGCTTACCCTGTGCCGTCGGACCCGCAAGGAAATTCCGGGGATCTGCGTTCCCTGCCGGGTGCTTCTGTCCCGGAAGGATGAGCTGGTGAGCCTCAAGACCCGGCGGTATCTGGAGGGAAATCCTTCGGTCAGCTGCGCAGTTTTGCCGGACTCCGGCCACTTTTTCTACAGTGATGAAGCCTGTCGGGAGATATTGAAGAGTATTGGGCAAATGATCTCACCGTTTTTTCCACAAAAGCATTGAAAAAGCCACACCTTTGTGGTATAATCCAGAAAATAAGCTTAGATTTGCCGAAAATGATCTTTCGGCAGAGGGAGGATTTCCTATGGCATCTGCACATAATTTCCGCAGCGCGTTCAACGGCTTCCACCGGGAGGATGTGGTGCATTATATTGAGTATCTGAACAGTAAGCACGCCAACCAGGTCAACCAGCTGGAGTCTGAGAAGCAGACCCTGGCGGAGGAGCTGGAGGTTCTGCTGGAAAAGGCAGAGCAGGTGGCGGCTCTGGAGGAAGAGTGCCAGCAGCTGCGTCAGCGCTGCCAGGAACTGGAGACCCCCTCCGAGGAAGATCCTGCGGGGGTGATCGCTCAGCTGCGTGCCCAGCTGGAGGAGGTTACTGCCCAGCGGGATGCCGCTCTGGAGAACCGGGGTGGTCGTGACCTGACCGCAGAGGAGCTGGCGGCTTACCGCAGAGCAGAGCGTCTGGAGCGCACCGCACGGGAGCGCAGCAGCCAGCTGTACCGTCAGGCTACCAGCACGCTGGCAGAGGCTACCGGTCATGTGGATACCGCTGCCGGTCAGTTCCGCCAGATCGCTGAGCGCCTCAACGCCCAGATCTGTGAGATGCAGATCGTGGTGGAAAACAGCAAGAATGCCTTGACGGATGCTGCGGCTACCCTGTATGCCATTCGCCCGGAGGGTATGGAAGAATAAGCTTTCGGAGCGCATGATCCATTCATGCGCTCCTTTTTTGAGGGATGGATATGAAGCTGATAAGACCCGCGTATTTTGAAGAATTTCGCTGCATCGCTGCGGCCTGCCCGGATAGCTGCTGCAAGGAGTGGGATGTGGCGGTGGATGATATGTCCGCTGCTTACTACCGGAGCATGGAGGGCGATCTGGGTGACCGGCTGCGGCAAGTGCTGTACGATGAGGACGGAAATACCTACATGGCCATCGAGGACGGACGCTGCCCTATGTGGCAGCACGACGGCCTGTGCCGGATTCAGAAGGAATGGGGGCATGATGCCCTGTGCAAGACCTGCCGGGAATTTCCCCGGCTGACCCATGACTATGGAGATTTTGTGGAGCAGGGATTGGAGCTTTCCTGCCCGGAAGCCGCCAGGATCATTCTGTCCGGTGGGGACGCCGAACCCATTGCCCGGGAAATGGATGGGGGAGAGCCGCCGGAATACGATACTGAGGCTATGCAGGTGCTGCTGCGTACCCGGGAAGAAGCCCGGAAATTGCTGAAAAGGGAAGATCTGCCGCCTTCCCGGCGATTGGCCTGCCTGCTTCTGTACGGCTACCAGGCCCAGGCAGAGCTGGATGGAGACGCTTCGGAAGAAGTGGATGCGGCTCACATGCTGGAACAGGGGAAAGAATTGGCGGAGAAGGGCGACGAAGCGCTTCTGCGGCAGTTTTTCCGGGAACTGGAGATACTGACAGAGCAGTGGAAATGCCGTCTGGAGGGAACCTGGGAGCCTGCTGCGTGGCAGGAGATCCATATCCGCATCGCCCGCTACTTCGTGGACAGATATTGGCTGCAGGCGGTCTGTGACTATGACCTGGTGGGCCGGGTGAAGCTGGCGGTGGTATCGTGCATTCTGCTGCGGCTGATGGGCGGCGACCCGGTGCAGACGGCGCAGCTTTACTCCAAGGAAATTGAAAACAGCGCAGACAATGTGGATGCGCTGCTGGACGGAGCCTATTCGGCGCCGGCTCTGACAGACCGTCGGCTGCTGGGCTGGCTCTTGCTAGGCGAATAAAAACGGGAGCGAAAGCTCCCGTTTTGGCATCTGTGGCAATATTCTCATAATAACACCGTAAAAAGATGGAAAATTTGGTGGTTATTGCGCTTGCGGAATTGGTGCCGCAGTGCTATGATACGCCACGGAAACAAAGCGTTTCCATATCATTAAAAGAAGGCGTATTATTTTGGAAATTTACCTTATCAGTCTGGCGGCGGCGCTCATCGGCGGCCTGCTTCTGTCCCGTCTTGCTAAGCTTTTGAATTTGCCGGCCGTGACGGCATACCTGGTGGCAGGCCTGATCCTGGGGCCGTTTCTGCTGGGTGCGGTGAATGTTCCCGGCCTGGGCTTTAACAGTGTTGCCCAGGTGGAGGAGCTGAGCGTTCTGACCCAGATCGCTCTGGGCTTCATTGCGTTTGCCATGGGTAACGAGTTCCGGCTGAGTCAGCTGAAGACCTTTGGCAGCCGTGCCATCGTCATCGGTATTCTGCAGGCGGTGATCACTACGGTGCTGGTGGACCTGGTGCTGATCCTCGTTCATCTGCTGTTTCCTTATGTGATCTCTGTGCCTGCAGCCATCACCCTGGGTGCGATCGCTTCTGCCACGGCGCCCGCAGCGACGCTGATGGTGGTGCGCCAGTATAAGGCGGACGGCCCTTTGACCAGACTGCTGATGCTGGTGGTGGCCATTGATGACGCAGTAGGTCTGCTGCTGTTTTCTGTGTCCTTCGGCATTGCCAATACTCTGTCCAGCGCCGATGCCAGCGTGCTGAGCATGGTGGTGGAGCCGATCCTGGAGATCGTGCTTTCCGTGGCTCTGGGCGGAGCTATGGGATATTTGCTGAACCTGGTGGAAAGATTCTTCCATTCCCGCAGTAAGCGTATGGCGGTATCTGTAGCCTTTGTGTTGCTTACCGTGGGACTTTCTATGCTGGACTTCCATATCGGACCTGTGCATTGCGGATTTTCTCTGTTGCTGGTATGTATGATGACCGGCACGGTGTTCTGCAATGTGTGTACCACATCGGAGGAATTGATGTCCCGTGTGGAGGGCTGGACGGTGCCGCTGAATATCCTGTTTTTCGTGATCTCCGGTGCGGAACTGGATCTGCGGATCCTGGTAAATCCGGTGACACTGATTCTTGGAGTGATCTATATTCTTGCCCGCTCCGCAGGTAAGTGCGTGGGCGCAAACCTGAGCTGCCGCATGACCAAGTGTTCCAAGACTATCACGGATAACCTGGGCATCACCTTGCTGCCCCAGGCGGGCGTGGCGCTGGGCATGGCGCTGACAGCGGCGACGCTGCCGGATGGCGCGCTGGTGCGGAATGTGGTGCTGTTCGCGGTGCTGGTGTATGAGCTGGTAGGTCCTGCAATGACACGCCGCGCGCTGATGAAGGCAGGGGAGATCGACCCCGAGGGCAGAACAAGCGCCCGCGCCCATAATCAGCCCAAACCGCCGATCAGCGTCCACTAAAAACAAAATTCAAAATTTTTCAACTTTGCTATTGACAAAACGGTTCGCTGTTGTTATAATGTGAAAGCTGTCTGACACAGCGAACCGAATATGGGGGTATAGCTCAGCTGGGAGCGAGGACAGATTTACACGCACCCACATCCGAGCGACCATATTCATCAATTAAATATCACACATCCGAATTTTCGACAGAGAAAACCCCTCCGTCGAGCAATTCGGGGGTATAGC
>JBGVJN010000060.1:0-20753 GCA_045129455.1 Faecousia sp.
TACTGCTCCAGGTGATAGCCGTCCTCCATATAGGTCGCGACAGTCTTCTTGTTCCAGTTGCCGAATCTTATGGTGATCGTATGGGCAGCTTTGCCGTCGGGGGTACCATCCTCCTGGAATTGCAGACCATAATCCACCTCACCCAGGGACATGTTGAATTTCCGATTTTCCGCCAGGAACCGGAGTCCTTCGCCGGTGGTAAACAGGGTATGCTCCCGGGAGTATCCACTGTTCAGCCGGTTCTGATCCCGGTAAAACTTTCCGTGCAGACCCCAGCCGATGCCGTCGATATGGTTCCAGCGGGTCTCCTTCAGCATAGCGTAGGCATAGGAGCTGCCGCCGGCATGGACGAACATGGCATTATAGGACATGGCAATGTCGATAAAATTGTTTCTGGCGCTGCGGACAGAGCCGATGGTGCCGATCTGGCTGATATCCGAGTAAATGGCAAGGCACCGGGTCAAACCGCCCTCCACCAGCATCTCGTACAACACATCCGCCTGGGATACACTGTGCCGGGGCATAGCGGGCTTGACATTATTGATGGACACTGCCACCGGTCTTCCTGTGTAAGGCTCTGCCAGAGCGACACCGGTGATGGGGTGCTGATAAGGCAGCGGCGGCTCCGTGGGAGGTTCCGTGGGAGGCTCTGTAGGCGGCTCCGTAGAGGGCTGGGTAGATTCTTCCGTAGGCTGCGTGGACTCTATCACCGGCTGCGTCTGCGGTTGCGTCGGCGTCGGCGGCAGCGTGCAGCCCGCCAGCAGCAGGCAAAGCAGCAGCAACAATGCGATCATCCGTTTCATAAGCTTCCTCCCAGGCATCCTTGCCGAAAATCGGCGGATTTTGTTGGGTATATTATAACAAATTCTTTTACCCGATTCAATAGCCACACTGTGTTTTCCAATTGACAGTTTTGCACATAACCATTATAATAGATATAGTGCGCATACCTGTGCCGCGTTTTTGCGGCTATCAATATTCAGGAGGATACATACAATGACTGTACTCGAAAGACTTGCCAATTCCATCGTTGTCCCGGTGGTCGTTCTGGACAAGGCAGAAGATGCCATCCCCACCGCAAAGGCCATGGCCGCCGGCGGTGTAGATACCATGGAGATCACCTTCCGCACCGCCTGCGCTCCCGAAGCGATCAAGGCCGTGGCAGAGAATTGCCCCGAAGTCCTGGTGGGCGCCGGCACCATCATCAATGTGGAGCAGGCCAAGCTGGCCGTTCAGATGGGCGCAAAGTTTATCGTCTCCCCCGGCTTCAGCGATGAAGTGGTGGGCTGGTGTGTAGAAAATAACATTCCCGTGGCTCCCGGCTGCGTGACCCCCACGGAGATCATGGCCGCTCTGAAGCACGGCCTCAAGATGGTCAAGTTCTTCCCCGCCAATGTCTACGGCGGCCTGAACGCCATGAAGAATCTGTCCGCCCCCTTCGTGGGCCTGAAGTTCCTGCCCACCGGCGGTGTCAACTCCGCCAACATCAATGAGTATGTGGACGCCCCCTTCATTCATGCCGTAGGCGGCAGCTGGGTCTGCCCCAAGGCTGACATCGCAGCCGGCAACTGGGAGAAGATCACCCAGCTGTGCCTGGAAGCCCGCCGGGCTGCTAAGGGCGAATAACAGAAATAAAACACAAACGGAAAGGATAAAATATCATGGCAAAGATCATTACCTTCGGCGAGCTGATGCTGCGCCTGCAGCCTTACAACTATGAGCGCTTCGTCCAGTGCGACCATGTAGAGTTCACCTTCGGCGGCGGCGAAGCCAATGTGGCCGTGTCCCTTGCCAACTACGGCATGGATGCCGCCTTCGTCACCAAGCTGCCCACCCACTCCATCGGCCAGGCCGCTGTCAATTCCCTGCGCCGCTACGGCGTGGACACCTCCATGATCGTCCGTGGCGGTGAGCGTGTCGGCATCTACTTCAATGAGAAGGGCGCTTCCCAGCGTGGCAGCGTCTGCATCTATGACCGTGCCCATTCCGCCATCCAGCTGTCCTCCCCCAGCGATTTCGACTGGGACAAGATCTTCGACGGCGCTGACTGGTTCCACTTCACCGGCATCACCCCCGCTCTGGGTGAGAATCTGGTGCAGATCTGCCTGGAGGCCTGCAAGGCTGCCAAGGCCCGTGGCATCAAAATCTCCTGCGATCTGAACTACCGCGGCAAGCTGTGGACCCGTGCCCAGGCCCGGGAAGCCATGACTCAGCTGTGCCAGTATGTGGATGTGTGCATCTCCAACGAAGAAGATGCCAAGGATGTCTTCGGCATTGAGGCCGAGGCTACCGACATCTATGGCGGCAGCCTGAACCACGAGGGCTACAAGTCCGTTGCCAAGCAGCTGGCCGACAAGTTTGGCTTTGAGATGGTTGCCATCACCCTGCGGGAAAGCCACTCCGCTTTCGACAACGGCTGGAGCGCAATGCTGTACAATGTTGCCACCGGTGAGTACTGCTTCTCCAAGAAGTACGACCTGCACATCATCGACCGTGTGGGCGGCGGCGACAGCTTCGGCGGCGGCCTGATCTACAGCCTGCTCAGCGGCAAGGACACCCAGGCAGCTGTGGAATTCGCCGTGGCAGCCTCCGCACTGAAGCATTCTATCGAGGGTGATTACAACATGGTCACCGTCGCTGAAGTTGAAAAGCTGGCCGGCGGCGACGGTTCCGGCCGTATCCAAAGATAAAAGGAGTATTATACCATGGAAAACGAACAGCTGCTGCAGGAAGAGGAAGAAACCAGCATCCTCACCCTGACCGATGAGAACGGCGAAAATGTGGACTTCGAGTACCTGGATTGCATCGAGCATGAGGGCAAGGAATACCTGGTGCTGATGCCCGCAGGCGACGAGGATGCCCACATCGTCATCCTGGAAGTTGAGCCTGTGGACGAGGAGAACGAAAACTACCTGTCCATCTCCGACGAAGATGTGCTGAACACCGTGTACGGCATCTTCAAGGAGCGCTACAAGGACATCCTCACCTTCGAAGATTGATATTGCGAAAAGCCCGGCTTAGCCGGGCTTTTTCATTTTCTGCGGAAACCTTTAACATTTCTTAAGAAAATCTTATAGCGGTCAAAATTGCCCTGCCGCCTCCGTTGTGGTATGATTTGACATGTCAAGATCCGTGATCGGAGGGATAACAATGTTCATTGCTATGTTCAACGGGTGGTACTTTTTCTGGATCGCCCTGGCTGTGGGTATTACCCTGGGCCTGTATTTCGGGTTTAAAAACACCAGTGTCACCACCCAGAAGGCGGTGCTGTTCGGGCTTCTGGCTCTGGGACTTTTGTTCCACTTCCTTAAGGCTTATATCCCGCCCTATTCTGTGGACGAGGCGCGGCATCTGCGGGATTCCTGGTTTGTGAATATCTGCGGCGCCAATATCGCCCTGTTCCCCTTCTTTTTCTTCTCCAAGAACAAGTACATCAAGGACTATATGTACTACATCGGCATGATCTCCGGCCTCATCGCCCTGTTCTATCCCCAGGAGCCTATGGCTAAAGTTGACCAGCTGGCAGAATCCTGGGACATCGTCCGCTTCTACTTCCACCACTGGATGCTTCTGGCGGTGCCGCTGCTGATGCTCCTTTGGGGACACCACAAGCTTTCCTGGAAGCGGATCCTGGTGGCACCGGTGGGGCTGCTGCTTTTGATGCTGTTCATCATTCTCAACCAGGTCTTCCAGAGCGAGCTGGGCTTCATCCCCCTGCGCAGCAACGACATCTTCGCCATCGGCTACAAGAACACCTCCTATATCTGGGGTCCCGGTGCCAACGATGCCATCGGCAGCTTTTTGGCCTTGTTCTGCCCCGATTTCTTTAAGACCATCCCTGTGGGACAGTTCGCCGGGCAGGAGAAATACTGGCCCTGGTTCTGGCTGATCTTCCCCGCGTTCATTCTGGTGACTCCCCTGGCCTTCGGCCTGTGCATGATCTTCGATCATAAGAATTTCGCCCGGGATGCCAAGGCACTGGCAGCCAGATTCTCCCGCAAGCAGAAAGTACATTCATAAAACAAAGGGTGCGTGAAAACGCACCCTTTCTTGTTTGATAATCAACACCCCTTGGCCAGATCCTTGATCACCTCGCCGGCCATGATCAGTCCGGCGGTACCGGGGACGAAGGCCGTAGAGCCGGGGATGGATCTGCGGCCGGCTTCCGCCGCGGGCAGCTCCTGCTCCTCCGGGGCGGCACAGGGTGCCGGCTCCTCCGGGGAATAGACCACCTTCACACCACGGATGCCCCGCTTGGCACATTCCTTGCGCATGATCCGTGCCAGAGCGCAGCCGGTGGTCTTGGAGATATCCGCCACCGCAAAGGCCGTGGGATCCAGCTTATTGCCGGTGCCCATGCAGCTGATCACCGGCACACCGGCAGCCTTGGCATTGGCAATGAGCATCAGCTTGCCGGTAACGGTATCGATGGCATCCAGGACATAGTCATACGCAGAAAGGTCGATTCTTTCTGCCGTCTCCGGCAGGTAGAACAGCCTATGGGTGCGCACATCGATGGTAGGGTCGATATCCCGGATCCGCTGAGCCGCCGCATCCACCTTGTACATCCCCAGGGTACTGTGGGTGGCCAGCAGCTGCCGGTTCAGATTGGTCAGGCTCACGGTATCATGATCCACCAGGTCGATCCTGCCGATGCCGCTGCGGGCAAGGGCTTCCGCCGCATAGCCGCCCACACCGCCCAGGCCAAAGAGGATCACCTTGGCGCGGCGCAGCCGCTCCAGCCCATCGCAGCCCAGCAAAAGCCGGGTGCGGGAATACTGATCTGCCATATCGGTCACACCTTTCCGATGGCCTGCTCCAGATCCGCGATCAGATCCTGGGCATTTTCCAGGCCGCAGCTGAGGCGGATCAGATCCGCACCCACGCCGGCAGCCTCCAGCTGGGCATCGGTCATCTGCCGGTGAGTGGCAGAGGCCGGATGCAGGCAGCAGGTGCGGCTATCGGCCACATGGGTCTCGATGGAGCCCAGCTTCATATTTTTCATGAACACTTCCGCCGCCTTGCGGCCACCCTTCAAGCCGAAGGAAATGACGCCGCAGGAGCCGTTGGGCATATATTTTTGGGCAAGGTCGTAGTACTTATCGCCCTTCAGACCGCAGTATTTGACCCAGGCCACCTTCTCGTTGCTCTGAAGATACTCCGCGATCTTCTGGGCATTGGCGCAGTGCTGCTTCATGCGGAAGGGCAGGCTCTCCAGGCCCAGATTCAGATAGAAGGCGCTCTGGGGCGACTGGACGCTGCCCAGATCCCGCATCAGCTGGGCGGTACACTTGGTGATAAACGCACCGGCAAGGCCGAAGCGCTCCGTGTAGGTCACGCCGTGATAGCTGTCATCCGGGGCGCACAGGCCGGGGAACTTATCTGGATACTTTGTCCAGTCGAACTTGCCGCTATCCACGATGCAGCCGCCTACGGCGACGCCGTGACCGTCCATATACTTGGTGGTGGAGTGGGTCACGATATCCGCGCCCCATTCAAAAGGCCGGCAGTTGACGGGGGTGGCGAAGGTATTGTCCACGATCAGCGGCACACCATGCTCATGGGCCGCCTTGGCAAACTTCTCGATATCCAGCACGGTCAGCGCCGGATTGGCAATGGTCTCGCCGAAGACCGCCTTGGTATTGGGCCGGAAGGCGGCGTTCAATTCCTCCTGGGAGCAATCGGGGTCCACGAAGGTAAAGTCGATACCCATGCGCTTCATGGTCACGCTGAACAGATTGAAGCTGCCGCCGTAGATGGCAGAGGAGGCCACCACATGATCACCGCAGGAGGCGATATTGAACACCGCGTAGAAATTGGCAGCCTGGCCGGAGCCGGTGAGCATAGCGGCCGTGCCGCCCTCCATGGCAGCGATCTTGGCCGCCACCATATCGCAGGTGGGATTCTGCAGCCGGGAATAAAAATAGCCCTCCGCTTCCAGATCAAAGAGCTTGCCCATATCCTCAGAGGTGGCATACTTGAAGGTGGTGCTCTGAATGATGGGGATCTGCCGGGGCTCACCGCTTTCGGGGCTGTAGCCCGCCTGGATGCACAGGGTCTCCATATGAAGGTTCTTTTCCATAAAAGGTCACCTCAAACAAACGATTTCTGCCTGTATTGTACCCCCAACCGCACTTTTTGTCAATCCGCTCAAACGCAAAACAGCGGTGCCCCAAGGCACCGCTGTACGCTGATTCAGATATACTCGACGGTGACCTCACCGAAGCTCACGCTGGTCTTCAGCTGGATGACGCCCACAGGATCCGCATCCGGTTGCCCGTCGAACTCGATGGATGCGAAAGCCGTGCTGCCATAGGGCTCCACCCGGAATTTTGACAGCACCTTCAGCAGCACCTCGCCAAAGGAGCAGGAGCCTTCGATGGCGCAGCCCGGAGCGACCTTCTCGCAGCCGCTAAGATCTACAACCAGCTCACCAAAGGAACACTGCACATCGCCATAGACAAGCTCCTTCACGGCAATGTACCGCTCCGCTTCTCCAAAGCTTAAGCCGCAATGGAAGCGATCCTCATCCACCCGGAAGCTGGACTTAGACTTAGGCTCATCCTTGCTGCCGGTATTCACCGAAAAGCGATGCTTTTTGGGCTTACGCAGGGCATCCGCCAGCAGGCTCAGACCGAAGATCACGATCAGCACCGGGAAGATCAGTTCCCCGGCAAGATTCAGCTGGGTGATCCCCAGATTTTCCAGCAGGAAGTAAGCACCGAACAGGGTGCAGCCAATACCGAAGAAAGAGAACTTGCTCAGCACCCCATCCAGGCCCCACACCAGCAGCGCCGTGGGCCACAGGATGTTCCAAAAGGAGACGTCCCAGCTCAGCATCCGGGCGACCAATGTCAGCGCGCCTACCAGCAGCACGAATACCGCAAAAAGCACGCTGCCTTTTCTGCCGGCGTCCCAGTGGAATTCCCACCTGCCGTTATCGATGTGCAGGCCTTCCGGTTCATTTTCCTCTTCGTCGATCACTTCCGCGGTATGTACCGGCTGGGCCGTATCCCGACCCAAAAGGGCGTCTGTGGAGATGCCGAAGATCTCCGCCAGCCGGGGAAGCATGGTGATATCCGGGCAGGATTGATCATTCTCCCACTTACTCACTGCCTGGGCAGTGACGCCCAGCTTTTCCGCCAGCTGATCCTGGGTCATGCCCAGGCGCTTTCTGTTTTCCGCGATCCGTCTTCCAATGGTTTGCTCCATGGAGATCCCTCCCTTTGCTTTATGCCTACATCATGCCATAAATCCGCGTAAAAATCTATCAATTATCCGTTTATTTTTCAAAAAATCTGCCTCAACGGTCGGTTGATTTCCCCTCAACCAACTGTTGAACAGCCTTCCGCAAGGTTTTTCCTTGCAATACCGGCGTTTTTGCGCTATGATAGGGCAAGGAGGCGATGTTATGCAGCTGATGATCAAGCAGCGTGTTTTTACCTGGGGCGACACCTACGATGTGTACGACGAAAGCGGCGAGGCCCGCTACTTTGTCAAGGCCGAGATCTTCACCTTCGGTCACCAGATCCATGTGTACGATAAGCGCAGCGGACGGGAAGTGGGTTCTGTCCACCAGAAGCTGTTTACCATGCTGCCCGCCTTCGAGATCGTCATCGGCGGACAGACCCGTGGCGAAGTCCGGCGGGAATTCAGCTTCTTCACCCAGCGCTACCATGTGGACTACCTGGGCTGGGAAGTGGAGGGCGATTGCTTCCACTGGGACTACGATGTGACCTGCGGACAAAACCGTGTCCTGTCCATCTCCCGTCAGCTGCTCACCTGGGGCGACACCTACATCCTGGAGTACAACAATATTGACTATGAGATCCCCGGCCTTCTGCTGGCCATCGCCATTGACGCCGCCAACTGCAACAACGACTAGGAGAATACTATGGAGAAGATCGCAAGCTTTACCATCGACCATATCAAGCTGCAGCCGGGACTGTATGTCTCCCGGAAGGATCGGATCGGCGCTGAGACCGTCACCACCTTTGACCTGCGGCTGACCAGCCCCAACGAAGAGCCGGTGATGAACACCGCCGAGA
Organism: Faecousia sp.; assembly: GCA_045129455.1. GTDB lineage: Bacteria > Bacillota > Clostridia > Oscillospirales > Oscillospiraceae > Faecousia. The sequence goes on from JBGVJN010000060.1 coordinate 8,049, forward strand.
TGCACACCATCGAGCATCTGGCTGCTACCTACCTGCGCAATGAGCCTCAATGGAAGGATCGGGTAGTGTACTTTGGACCCATGGGCTGCCGCACCGGTTTCTACCTGCTGCTGGCAGGGGATCTGTCCAGCACCGACGCGCTGCCGCTGGTGACGGATTGTTTCCGCTTCATCCGGGATTTCCGCGGAGAAGTTCCCGGCGCCAGCGCCAAGGATTGCGGCAACTATCTGGACATGAATCTGCCCATGGCCAACTACTGGGGCAAGCGCTACAGCAGCTTGCTGGAAACCATCGGCGAAGACCGGCTGGTCTACCCGGAATAAGGAGAATTTGCTATGAAAAAATTGGGGATCATCGGCGCCATGCAGGTGGAGGTGGAGACACTTCTGGGCTGCATGGGCGAAAAAGAAGCCCGCGAGATCGCAGGCAGCGTATTTTATGAGGGAATTCTGGAGGGGCTGCCAGTGGTGGTTGTCCAGTGCGGTGTGGGCAAGGTCAATGCCGCCATCTGCGCCCAGATCCTGTGCAGCTGCTATGGGGTGACCCATCTGGTGAACACCGGCATCGCCGGCTCCCTGTGTCCGGAGCTGGATATCGGTGATCTGGTGGTCAGCCGGGATGCCATGTACCACGATTTTGATTGCGGCGGCTTCGGCTACCCCATCGGCAAGGTGCCGGGGATGGATACCGTGGCCTTCCCCGGGGATGAGGCTATGATCACCCTGGCTTACGCCGCCGCGGAGGCCGTGAATCCCGGCCATACCCGCATCGGACGGGTGGCCAGCGGCGACCAATTTATCTGTGACAAGCAGGTAAAGGACCGGATCATCGCCAACACCCAGGCCCTTTGCACCGAGATGGAGGGCGCCGCCATCGCCCAGACCGCCTACCGCAACGGCGTGCCCTTTGTGATCCTGCGGGCCATCTCCGACAAGGCGGACAACTCCGCCGAAATGGACTACCCCACCTTCGAGACCATCGCCGCCCACCGCTGCGCACAGGTCACCACCGCCATGGCAAAGGCACTGAATACATAATCATAACCACCGGCCGTGCCAGTGGTATGCGCAAGGCCCCCTTGTGTAAAGGGGGCTGTCATGCGAATAGCATGACTGGGGGATTGTTTTATGTCGGACAGCAATCCCTCCGACCTCGCTAACGCTCGGCCACCCCCAGGCCCCTTTTGTCTGCTTCGCAGACATTTTCCCCGCTAACGGGGAAATCTACCCTTTGCACAAGGGAGGCTTTTCCGTTGCGACGGGATTGGGCCATAACTCAAACTTCTTTGGTCCTCAACACGAGCTGGCAGGCTTATACAAAAAACTACCGGGATGCTTCCGCATCCCGGTATTGCTTTTCTTATTCCTTCCAGGTGAACACGCTGCCCACACGGATGGCGCCGGTAATGGTCTCGTCGATCACCGTGCCGGAGATCCCGCTGACGGTATACTGATCCGCGGCGGTCCTGGTGAGGGTCATGCTGCCCCGGATCTCATCATGGTAGGTCACTTCCACCTGGACGGTATCGCCGTCTTCCGTGTAAGTCATCTCTGCCCATGCGCCAAACTGCATATCCACGAACTCTTTGCCATCCACGATCACAGTCTCGCCATGGTAGGAGCCCGCAATTTCCTCATTCCACATAGCTCCCCAGAAGCTGACGGTGATCTCGGTTCTTTCTTCGCTAAAGAACAGTCTGATGCGCTCCAGCTCCTCGCCGGACTCGACCAGCGCGTCCTGGCACCATTTGCCCTCCGTCAGCGCCCTGTAGCCCTCCTGCGCCCCGGCGCAGACGGTGCAAACGCCGCGCACATACTGATGCTCCCCTGCCTCACCCTCGGTCTCGCCGCACTGGGTGCAGGTTTTGGGGCCGGTGCAGTCCGCTTCCGTAAAGCTGTGCTGATGGCCGCAGGCGCACAAAGCCGCCGCCACAGCCAAAGACAAAAGGATCGCCAAAAGCTTTTTCATGGTTTGTACCTCTCTTTTCATATTCCTACCAAGATTGTATCGCATGGTAACCTATCTGTCAATACCGCACGGTCACGGCAGCCGTGAAGACGAACCGCCAAAAAAGGTTACGCACCGGGGATAAAGCTACACCGAACCGTGGTGCGGGCGGTGGCATCCGGGGTACAGGTATACAGGGACAGATCAAATCCACTGGTGATCATCTCCAGGGTAGCTTCCCTGGGCAAAGTCTCCAAAAGCACGACTTCATAGCAATGATCCACACCGTTCACATCGGTAAAGATCACCACATCTCCCGCCTGCAGCAGAGAGATCTTACCGAAATGCGACTCATAGTTATGTCCGGCGATCACAAAATCTTTTTCGTAATATGTCCCGTAATAATGACACGGGGCGTTTTTGAGCTTTTCGTAGCTCCATTCCGTCAGAACCGGCAATTTTATGCTCAAAACTGGGATAGAAAGAACACCAATGCAATCATAGCCGTCCACTTCCACAGTTGCCATTTCTAAGAGGATCGGTTCCGTATCCTCCGGCGGAACTACCGGCTCCTCCGGTGGCAGCTCCGGTTGGGTCGTCTCGATCATGCTTTGCACATCCTCAAGGATGTCCTGGGCGATCTTTTCCGCCTGCTTATCTTCCCAGCGATTGTAGACTACAAAGCCCACGGCGCCCAGCAGGCAGATCACACCAAGGAAAACACAGATGGCACCTATCCATTTACGCATTCGTTTTCCTCTTTTTCTGCAAAAGCGCGGTTCCCACCGCGATCAAAAGCATACCACCGGCAGCCAATACAGGGATCGGCCAAACCAGCTGACCTGTTTGGATCAGAGTGGAGGTGTTGGTAACGGTAAAAACATAGCCTGTCTGGGAATATGTCGCGGTGAAGCCCTGGGGAACATTGATCTCCGCAATGCAGTAGGCATCACTTACCGGCATGTCGGTGTAGGTTACCTGCCAATTGTTATCCGCGTTCAGGACGGCAGTTCTGATCACAGTGTAGTTTTGCAAAAGCTGCACGGTGACATGATCTGCTGCCTCCGTGGATGCGTCGGTATTCCACACCTTCTTTATGGTGATGGAAGTGAGCCTCGTAACCTCCGTTTTGGGCGATGCATTTACATCATAAACAAAACCGCCGGCATTCTGAACAGGCAGCGTCACCACAAACGGTGTGCAGGGCGCAAAGCCTTCCACGGCATCTGTTTGACGGATCAGATATAAGCCCAGAGCAAGCCCCTTACAGGTCGCGGTTCCGTTCTGATCGGTCATCATTTGAAATGCTGCTGTATTCCGCCCCGCAACATAGGCGTCCAGCTTGATCGCCAGCGACGGATCCGCCAGATCGATCCCCGAATTTTCAAAGGCATCGGTATAAAGATAGCTTAGATTTCCATCGGCATTCCTGCGAACGGTTGCCACATAGTATACGCTAAGCTCCGCACCGACCATAGGTTCTTTATCATGCCGGTCCGTCAGCGTCACAGAAATAGATCCGGTTTTCTGGGGATCAAATTCTTCCGCGGAAACGGTGATCACGCAGGTCACCATCAGCAGCACCGTCACCCATAAAGTCAAGATCTTACGACCCATGCGCTGCGCCTCCTTCCTCTTTTTTCTTTTGCTGCGCGTTCTTAGGCGGCTCTCTGTACTTCACAAGCAGATGGATCAAAAGCACGAAGAGCATCGGCGCGGCAACTGCCGGTGTCACCAGCATTGGGTCTATGCGAAATGCCTCGTTGGAGACATAAAGCACAGGTTTTTCTTTGATTGTTTCAATTCTTACGCCCCGCACCAAAAGTCGGTGCGTATTGATACCATACGGTGTGCAGGTAAACAGTGTGCAATAGTCGCCGCCCTCAATGATGGGCAGATCCGAAATATCCGTAGGCTCTATCACCTTGATAAAATCCACCTGATAGGTCAAAACCTGATCCAATATGATGATCTGAAAGGTGTCTCCCTTTTCTACCCGATCAAGATCGGTAAACAGCTTTGCGCTGGGCAGGCCTCTGTGGGCAGACATAACACTATGGGTGTTTTCTCCGCCGACCGGCAGGCTGCTGCCTTCCAGATGACCGACGCCTTTGCTCAGCACTTTATCCGATGTACCATGGTAAATCGGCAATTCCACACCAATGCGTTCGATCTTCAGATAGCCGATCATGTCATTATCGGTTACACGAAGCGTATCGTAGTAGCCGGGCACCTGGGGATAATCTGTCAGCGGAAAATTCGTTTCATAAAGCGCTTTATTATAGGCATATGCCTCTTCAAAAATAGCGGTATAGTCTTCCGGCTTCAGATTTTCCAAAACAGATTCATAGTTCGTGATCGCGCGGCTTTGGGTCTTGCTGTTCCAGTAGTCACTGAAGGCAGGGTATAGCAGAATGCAGATGCCTACCAAAAAACCAAGGGTTAAAAAAATCGCGGTTCTGTGTCTTCTCACAGGCATCTCCTTTCTGTCAGACATGGGTGGGAGGAGAGAAGAATCTCTCCTCCCATTGGGTTTTGTGTAAGTTCAGAATCAGTCAGTATAAACAGACATCTTCTTGTTGGTGATCAGGAACACCGCGAAGCCGATAGCCATCAGAGTGCCGATGGTGATCAGCCAGAAGGTGCCTTCGCCACCGGTGGAGGGCAGCTCAACGCCCTTGCTGTTTTCAACAATGGCAGAAGTTGCGGTGTAGGTGTGTCTTACCTGTTCGCCGATTGCAGTCTGTGCATCCACAACATTGCCATTGGCATCCGCGATCACAAAGAAGCTGTTGTTGGTCTGGCCAACAGTAACCACAGTGGTGGTAGCCAGCTTGTTATAGCCGTCGGGAGCTACGATCTCCTTCAGGTAGTAGTTGCCGGCTTCCAGACCCAGAATGACCAGCTTACCGTTGATTTCGGAGGTAACAACATTCTTCTGGGCGGTTGCCCAATTTTCACCCAAATAGGCTTCCAGGTAAGCCTCATACTTGCCACGGGCAGTATCTCTGTACTCACCGCTGACATTGGTGTTCAGGTCATCCAGAATATAAACACCCTTAATGTCGGTGGGGATCACATATACGGGCTCGGTGCAAGCTTCGTCGCGGTACACCTCAAACACTGCACCGGCCAGATGTGCGCCGGTATCAGAATCGATCTTTTCCAGGCCCAGGGCGTATACGGTGGTGGTAGTGGTGCTGGGATCATCGGGGCCGTCGGTAGTGTCGGAGGTCCAGCTCAGATCCGCGGTATTCCACAGGTTGTTGTTCTGCGCACCGCCAATGGTTGCGCCGGGTTCCACAGATGCGTTGTACTTAACCACGACCTCCACAGGAGAGCCATAGATAGACTTTGCACCCTCGCCATAGGTCAGGCTGAAATCATAGGTGGTGCCTTCAAAATGATAGTTATTCATCCAGGGGATCACGATATCAAAGGCATCAAAACCACGGTGGATCATGTACCACTGAGCATTGTCGGGGCTTGCCTTTTCTTCTTCGGTCCAAGTACCAAAGTACTTCCACTCGCCGGTATTATGGGTGCCTGCAATGCCATGGTAGTAACCACGATCCAGCTTGACGCCGTCAACCCAAACCTCTACGCTGTTGAATTCTACCCACAGAGCATCGCCCTTGGTATCAGCGATGGTGTAGTACTTGATCTGCTTCTCACCATCATAGTTGGTAGCATCGAACTGGACCTGGAAGTTAACCAGATCACCAATGTTTGCGGAGGAATTGATGACCCACTGCTGGGTGTCTTCATCCCAAATCTTCTTGCTGAAATTCGTGCCGGGGATCTGGTTCTTGTCGATGACCTGGACATCGGGAGTATTGCTGTCGATGGTAACGGCAGCACCGTTGCCCTTGTCGATCAGATAATAGCCGTAGGGCAGCTCAGCAAACTCAACAGTCTCATCGGCTGCTGTTTCCGTCTTAACCGCAGTGAAGTTGTCGTTCTCGCTGCGAACCATGTCGGTCAGGTAACCGATGATGTCGCTGTTCTGGGTGCCTTCTTTTCTGGTAACGGCACCGGTTACGGCGTCATAAGAGAAGTATGTGTTTTCGGTCTTGCCGTCCGCGCCGAACATGTAGGCGAAGAACTGGTTGTCGGCAGTGATGCTGTAGGAAACAGCGTCTGCATTGCCGCTGGCATCGGTGCTGTAGGTAGCGTCAAAGATCTTGTACAGGCTGTAAGCGTTGCCAATGGTAGCATTGGTGATGGTGATGGAGCCGGTGTTCTCATCCGCAAAAGCGGTAACGCCGAGAGAAAGCACCAGGTTCAAAACCATAAGAATGGATATAAACTTTTTCATGATAATTTTCCTTTCTTAAATAGTTTTTGGTTTTATTGGAGTCAGTCAGGCGCATAAAATGGTTTTTACGCCGTTTGCGGAGGCCTATTGCTTTGACCTCCTTTCATATCTGCGCCTCAAGCTGAATCCGTATACAAGCGGGCCAACTACAAGTGCCAGTCCGCAAAGTATATAAAGAAGTGTGCCGCTGCCGCCGGTGGAGGGAAGCTCATATCCCCGAAGATTTTTCACCGTTACCGTCAACAGCTGATTGCCGGTATTGTATTCGCCGGACACCCCATTGGGGGCGGAGATCACATTTCCTGCCGAATCATAGAGCTGGAGAGAGACCGTATTGTCCCTCGGTCTGAGCGCAAAGAAGATCTCCTTGGTGATCACGGTATAGCCGTTGGGCGGCCTTTCCTCGACCAGCTTATACAGCGTATCTGTTTCCAGGTTCAGGAATGTGATGTGACCATCCGTACCGGTGGTGAAGGCTTGCACAGGAACAAACGCGCCGTTGTCTTCCCGGTACAATCCGAATTCCGCGCCGGGCAGCGGCTTGTTGCTGTCCGCGGCAACCTTGTGTACAGAAAGCGTATAGGTTGTTTTCTTCCACTGCGCGTAAAGTGTCGTAACAGGCTCCGTCAGCACGATGGCTACATCCGGCGCATAAGCCGTTCCACTGCCGTCCGGCCGGGTATTCCAACCGGTGAAGATGTAGCCGGTTCGGTTGAACCACGCCGTACCGTCCGCCCGTGTGTTATCCCAAACGGCTGCGGTGGCATTTTTCTTATAGGGGAAACCGCTGTCGTTGGGATAGATATCCCACGGTGTTCCGCCGTTTGGATCATAGCGCAGGTAAACAACATCCTCCGTCTTTGCCCATTGCGCCGTGAAGATCATGGTTCTGGGCCATCGTACAGGGACATGATCGCCGGGGTGATAAACAATGCCGTTTCTGTCCAGCTGCCAGCCGACGAAAACCATATCGGGATCCGCGTTGGCAGTGTCACCCCGGGAAGCCACCGGCACCTCAGACTGCCAGATGGTGTACTCATTGCCATCTGTGGGTGCGGTTCCGGGGATGCCGCCCTGCGGGGCGTTGGGATCGTAGACCACCTTGGTGTGAGATTCGTCCCAGGTTCCGTAAATGCGGATGACATTTACGACCCGCTCCTCACCGTTGATCACACGGGTCTCCTGCACACCGTATTCACCGTACATGGGAACATCCCAGTCAAATCGCTGGAACTGACCCTCACCGTACTCCTGCCATACCCAGCCCTGGGGATATACCGTCATGGTGGGATACTGCACAAGCTCGCCGTCATCAAAGTAATGGGATTCAAAGGGCTCTGTGGAAGAACGGTCATCGTAGTATTCCACGATGTTGTTGGAGATCTTTTCCCACTTGGCGATGAAGATCATGGTATTGTTCTCACTGTCGCCGGTGGCCACCATGGATTCCCAATCCTCCGCTTCCAGTACGAAGCCGTTGGCATCCAGCCAGCCGGAGAACTCATAGCCCTCCCGGTTCAGCAGGGAATGCTCTTCGTAGTTGGGCATACCAAACTGATATTCACCGATCCGCTCGCCGTAGGCTATGTTCTCATATTTGACGGTTTCGTTGGCACCGTTTCCGTTGCTGTCATAGCCGAAGTTGAACTGGATGTTCATATGCAGACGGTTGTAGTAGAAGATGTAGGCCTTGGCAAAGGTTTTGATGTTTTGCACACCGTTGAACTTTTCGTAATAAGGCCAGTAAGTTTCGTTAAACAGCGTGTAGACGGATGTGTTGCCAATTTTGGCGCTGCTGATCGCAACCGCGTAATTTCGCTGACCGCTGGGGATCGTATTGGCGGTGTAGTACTTATTGTTTCCACTATAGGTACCCAGGGCGTTGATACCCGGTTCACAGCCTTCCAGATCCTTAATGGCAAAGAAGCCGGTATGCTTAACCACCTCACACAGCTCCGTATCCACCTTATAGCCGACACCGTTCAGGACGAAATCCGGGGTTTCACCCTCCAGACATTCCACGGCATACATCAGCGCGATGTACTCCTGATTCTCGAATTCCACGGTCAGGCTGTAAGGTGTCAGACCTCTGCCGCTTCCGCTGAAGAAGTCGGCGGTCAGATCCTGCCGTCGGGAAGAGAAGTATTCGCCGCTTCCGACGGCATACTGGTGGTAAGCCGCGCTTCTTGCCGTCAGCCAGCTGCCGCCAACCGGGTAGACCTCGTAGATTCGCTGGCCATACTTCATGTTGTGGAGCGTGTAATAGTTGTTATAGGAGCTGCCCACTCGTGACGCTGCCGTATAGCTCCAGCTGATATTTCCGGCGGAAACACCGGTGGCACTGACATTCTGACCGGTAGCTGTGGGCTTTGTGCCGGTGTAGATCACAGAACCGGTGATCAGGCCGTTTTGCTGCAGCTTATAGACATCGATGTAACCGCCGCTGCTGGTGTTGGGAATGGTAAACACGATGTCGTTGCGCACGCGCATATAGTCAAAGTTGATAATGGTATCTCCGGCGCTGCTGATGGGCCGTGTGCTGTAGGGCACTTCACCGCCGGTGTAGACATCATCCCAGTTTACTTCATCCGTCCAGGTAGTCCCCGTGTTGTTATAGGCGAAATAGGTGGAATGCACATCGTTGAGTGTTGCCTGCTGGCGCAATGCCGCATCCTGATACACCGGGTATTCCACGCCGTCGATCACACAGACTACCTGGTGGGTGCCGGTCCTGTTATTCCCGCTTCCGCTGTAAGTAGATTTCACGCGGATGTTGGAGCCGGCTTTAGCATACCAGGTACCCAGGATATCTGCCTGGGTCATGCCGGTATCATTGGCGTTTTCGATACGCAGGATCGCTTCAAAGGGTACATAGCCGGCGTTCCATTTGGCATAAAAGGTGGTCGTCTCGCTCAGCTCTTGCAGGCCGGATACCGGAGTTCCATCCTTTAATGTCCATCCCGCAAACTCATAGCCCTGTCTTTCCGGCTTGTATTGGTCCAAATCGACTGAGCCACCGGTGGGGATCGTTACCGGGTCTACCTTGGTACCGTAGGTGACAAAAATCGCCCTGCAGACCTCCTGCGTTCCGGGATACAGATATAGATCCCGTCCGTTGGCGCCGGTCAGGTGGCTCTGCATTTGGCTGACGGGAATGAGGAAATTGTAAGCATTGGCGCATTCCCTTTCCAGATACCACTGACCGTCCCACTGGGTTCCCTCCGGTTCATTACCGGGCGTGTAGGGCGATGCCGTCTGATTTTCCGTAACGCTGTAGGTCATCAGCACCAGCGGCGTTTGTCCCTCCCGGTAGAAGTCCATAAAGTAGACATAGTAGCCATCCTCTTTGGGACTCCACTTGGCATACAGTACAGTATCTTCATAGAATACATAGTCGGCACTTACCGGCTGTGTAAGCTCGCTGTTGAGGTACCATCCGTCAAAGGCCATGGCCACAGAGTTGTTTTTCCAGCCCGGCGTGGGCAGCAGCGATGGCCGGCTGCCATACATGACCACGATAGGATCAATGGGATACAGGGAATCCGAATACTGCCCCGTATCAAACCGAAGCGTCACAAACTGCCGCCATTGGGCGGTATAGGTTACATTGGAGGTGACAGGTCTGGACATCAGCTCGTCATAACTGTATACCGTCTGATTGTCGCTGGACAGCCAGCCTACCAGGGTGTAACCCTCACGGCTCCACTGGGAAGGGCCTTCCTCTGTGGGATACCCCTTGTAACCCACATATTCCATCACCGGATCGAAGCCTTCCGACGCAAAGGTCACCGTATACTCCGGTGTATACCGCAGATACAGGGAAATGGTAGTGTCCGCCCTGTTTTTCCATTGCTGATTTTGTGTGCCGTTGGTCTGCGCATAGGCCAGATAATAAGTAGAGGATCTTCGATAGCGCCATATGGTGCTTATGTTATCCACCGATACAGATGTTTCCGTACCGAAGTAGGCACTGTGATAAACACCCAGATCATAATCAAATTGATCGGCAGCCGATTTTTTTGTGGTGCTATCGATCCTGAGTGTTCCCAGACTTGTTACAGGAAGCGAAGTGATGCGGTTTCCGTTGTAATCCACCGGAAGCGCGTAAACATCAATGGTATAGGTATTGCTGTTTTTATTGATGCTGTATAGCGGCAGCGATTGCAAGTATGCTGCTCTGACCGCAGCCGTGGGAATATATGCCACGATGCGCGGATCATCCTGGGCGATCTTGACCTCTGTGACCGCATTGTCCCAGTCGCCGCCGACGGTCTTGATCATATCTCCCGCGCCTTCCTCTGCCGCAACCTCTTCTAGCGCCGTTACGATCAGGATCTTGTCGGCGTTTCCGTTGCCATCGGTATCCAGGAACAGGATGTTGCCGTTCATGCCCACATAGGCATCCGGCTGCGACAGGATCTTTTTGTCAGCGCAAAGCTGCATCATGTTGTGAACACCCGGACTCCAGGGAATCGCATCCTGGGGTACATCCGCATAGTGCAGGCAGAAGGCGGCAAACATCGCCGACCAATCACCGTGGGGGTTTCCGTACCACTGACCGTATCTGGTAATTCCTTGCCTGGTTTCACCATCCTCGGCGAGGATAAAGTTCTTCTCGCTTTCTGTGACTCCGAGCTGCGACAAAGCAATGCGGGCCAGGTTTTCTGACCAATATTTCCCGAGATCCTCCGGGAGCGTCGCCTCCCAGTCCCTCGCCGTTTCCACATCTGCCGATGGATCGCTATAGCAAGTGATCTCGTGTATGTGTTCTTCCAAACCGCAGGAATACACGGTCGCATAGCAATCGTCGGTGTGGGTATGCGCTTCTTCCGTTGCTCCCGTCCCGGGTTCCTCCGTTGTGGTTTCCTGTGCGGTGTAACCGCATATTAACGCCGTCTGTGCCACACATTCGGGTGTATGCTGATGTTCTTCATGACCGCAGGCTGCGCCGTTTGCGATGGTGACGCCTGTCATGCGCAGATTCCACACAGTGACAAGCGCAACGACCAACGACAGTGCTGTCAGGATCACTGCAGCACGCCGCCATCGTCGTTTTTCAGTATTCAATTGTAACAAATACTGTTCAATGAAACTCATAAACGCCTGTCCTTTTGATGCTAATACGCTGTTTGTTTAAAAAAACCGGATATCCTTAAATGGCCATACTCTGAAGAAAACTTTTCCTACGATCTGATCCTTTGAGATACAACCGATCAGAGAGTTGCGGGAATCGATGGAGCTTTTGCGCATATCGCCCACAACAAAATACTGCTCCTGGGGTACTTGGAAGGGAAATTCCAGGTCGCATTCTCCCAAATCCATTTGCTGCACATAGGGTTCTTCCAATTTTTCGCCGTTGAGGTATATGGTGCCGTCGGTGTCGATCTCGATCCAGTCACCGGGAAGACCGATCACCCGTTTGATCAGAAGCTTGTTGTTCCAGGTAAAGCCGCAAAGATCTCCCCGTTGGAAACGGGGTGTTTTGGTAAGCAGCACGATATCCCCGTTGGATAATGTTGGCTCCATGCTGGTGCCCTCAATTTGAAGGACCGGCAAGACCAGGGTAGCGATCAGCACGGCAACCGCAGCTACGATCGTCAAAACATGTACCGTTCCGCGCAGAGCCTTGTTGTAGGCTTTCTGGCGGCGATATCGCCTTCGCTCGGTCTCTACTTGATTTTTTGTAGGAAGAGAAACTTCGTGTTCCTTTTTACGCGTCATTTCCATCACCTGTTATCCGAATGACTTTGATTGTATTCCGCCAAAATCGCTTCGATCGCAGCATCCAGATCCTTCCGCTTGTCTTTGGCGCCAGACATGATCACGGATGCATCCGCCTGGGCCTGGGCAAGGATCCGCCGCCGCTCTGCTTCTGCCTTCTCCAGACTTGACGCTATCGCAGCATCCGAGTCCTTCTGTTTCCTTTTTGCCGCCGCGACAATCGCGGATGCTTCCGCCCGGGCTTTGTCAAGGATCCGCCGCCGCTCTGCATCAGTAGCTTCCTGGCTCACCTTGATTTCATTTAAGTATTGCTCCGCGGCATTCTGTGCGTTACTGAAGCAATTGTTAATTTCTATGGCGGCATCAGCAATGCTTCCGGCGTTGTTCAAACGAAGCCGTTTATCTGCCAATTCCCGTTCCAATTTTTGGTTTTCCTCTGTCAATTTGTCAACCTGCAGTTGGAACTGGTAAATTATATCGATCAGCTGCGCCCGGCTTAGGCGTTTAAATTCCTTATCTGTCATATGACCGCTCCTTCCAACGCAGTTATACTGCTCCGATTATTTATAATAGCAAACGGTGCGTTACAAAGGTGTTACACAAAGAAAATCCGAACACACTCCCAAGCGGAAATGCGTTCGGATTTTTTGTATGCGGTGGACGGTATAGGACTCGATTTAATCAATGTTCGGCTCGGTCCAGCCCTCGCCGGCGGCGCT
>JBGVJN010000061.1:0-2866 GCA_045129455.1 Faecousia sp.
CGGTGCAGTATCCTAGTCGGAGTGGCCATCTTCCAGGAAGGGCCTAAAAATCCTTTGAAGGGCACATCGATGAAGTCCCTGGTGTCTGCTTTTTACGCCCAGTTTAGGGTGGATGCTGGGGGTTAAGGATCCCGGGCGCGCTCCAATGGCATGGAGCATACGACCCGGTTTCCGTGGAGACTCAGACCTTGTGCGACGGCGGTAAGTTTCCCCATCCGGGGGCCCGTCCGCGTACGAACTGAGTAAGAACCTGCAAGGCGGTGCACAGAATCGTGTGCTGCGTGCAGTGTAGCCTGCCTTGAGTGAACATGTGGGGAAAGAGGTTTACGCAGATGGCTGTTGTGGCCACATCAGCTTCTGAACATCGCTTCTGGAAACCATGCTTGCAAAAGAGGCTAAGAGCCGGTTTGTTCTGTTGTGGAAATCACCTAGGCTGTCGTAATGGGGCAGACAGGGGATTACAGTACGGACTAAGTGGCAATCGGGTATTCATTTTGGCAACATTTGAGCTGACGGATCAAACGGAAACGGCCTGCGCGGCAACGGCAGGTTCTGTCAGGGGAAAACCAACCCGACCTAAGCCGTAAGATTTATCCTGTCTGCTGCCGTTTTTTACTAACATATCAAAGGAGAATTTCCTGTGTCTTCCAAAGGTGACCCATCAAATGGGCGAAAAGAGCGAAATAAGACGATCCGCTGGGTGGTTACGATTTTCCTCGTAACCATGTTTGTATCCGGCATGATCACCCTGATCTCCGATGAGGTCATGGCAAGAAGCGGTATCGTTACCGCTTTTTTGATCCTGTTGGTCATTGTGCTGGTGGGTATATTGTTTGATGTGATCGGTGTTGCAGTGACCTCTGCCGACGAAACACCTTTCCACTCTATGGCCGCCCGTAAGGTACCCGGTGCCCAGGATGCCATCCGCCTTCTGCGCAATGCTGAGCGTGTCAGCTCCATCTGCAATGATGTGGTGGGTGATATCTGCGGCGTCGTGTCCGGCAGCGCTTCGGCTACCATCTCCGTGCAGCTGCTGACCCATTTTGAATTTTCCTGGCCGACAGTAGTATCCTTGCTGATGTCGGCGTTGGTCGCCGGTCTGACCGTTGGCGGCAAGGCCATCGGCAAGACCTTTGCGGTGAATTCCTCTACTTCCATCGTGCATTTCACCGGAAAGACCATTTATTTCCTGCGGCGGATTCCTATGGTGCTTCGCGGGGAGAAAAAGAAATAAAAGGTTGTGTCAATGTGAGTATTCTTGAGACCATCCGTGGCCACGAGGACCTGGTAGGGCTGGATGATGCCCAGCGTCAGCAGCTTTGCCAGGAGATCCGTCGGTTTTTGGTGGATCATGTTGCGAGGACAGGCGGTCATTTGGCATCCAATCTTGGTGTTGTTGAGCTGACCGTGGCCCTTGAGACAGTGTATAATACGAATAAAGACCGCTTGGTGTTCGATGTAGGTCATCAGTCTTATGTGCATAAGCTGCTGACCGGTCGCCAGGCGGATTTTGCGCAATTGCGCCAGTTCGGCGGCATTGCCGGCTTCCCCAAGCCCAGCGAGAGCGATACGGATGCTTTCGTAGCCGGTCATGCTTCCAGCTCCATTTCCATCGCTTTGGGCATGGCCAGAGCCAGAACGATGCTGAAGGAGGACTATGATGTAGTCGCTCTCATCGGTGACGGCGCTACTACCGGCGGTATGTCCTATGAGGGACTGAATGATCTGGGCGATAGCTATGAGCCGATGGTGGTCATTCTCAATGACAATGAAATGTCCATCGACAAGAATGTGGGCGGCATGGCTACCCATCTTTCCCGACTGCGCTCCAAGGGACGCTACCTGGGAATGAAGGAAAAATATCGCAAATTCCTGCGGAAGACCCCCTTTGGCTATTGGTTTTACCGCCTTACCAGCCGCATGAAGGATTGGATCAAGCGGGCACTGCTGCATACCACCATCTTTGAAAATATGGGGCTGACCTATCTTGGCCCTGTGGACGGCCATGATCTGCCGTCACTGATCACTTTGCTGCGCCAGGCTAAGGAAATGGAACGGCCCGTACTGCTGCATGTGATCACCCGGAAGGGTAACGGCTATCACCCTGCGGAGGAAGCTCCCTCCAAGTTCCACGGCATCGGTAAGTTTGATCCTGACTCCGGGCAGACAGTGTCTGCCGGAAAGGTCACCTTCTCGGATACCTTTGGCAAGACCCTTACGGAGCTTGCGCGGCAAGATGGGCGTATTTGCGCTATCACCGCGGCGATGCCTACCGGTACTGGTCTGGTTGGCTTCCAGCAGGAGTATCCCAATCGGCTGTTTGATGTTGGCATTGCGGAAGAACATGCGGTATCCATGGCCGGTGGACTTGCCAAACAGGGGATGACCCCTGTGGTCGCTTTGTATTCCACCTTTTTGCAGCGGGCTTACGATCAGATCATCCAGGATGTGGCGATGCTGAAGCTGCATGTGGTATTCGCCATCGACCGTGCCGGCCTGGTAGGTGAGGACGGCGAGACCCACCACGGTGTGTTTGATGTGGGCTTTTTGCGCCATATCCCCGGAATGCGCCTGCTGGCGCCTGCAAGCTGCCTGGAGCAGCAGCAGATGCTTACCTGGGCGGTGAAGGAATTTGACGGTCCTGTTGCCGTACGCTATCCCAGAGGCGGCGATCTTGGCTACAGCGATTCCTGTTGGGATGGCTCCACAGACGCTGTTTGTCACCGCCGGGGCAAGGATATCGCCATCATCACCTACGGAACCTTGATCGGACAGGCGTTGGAGGCTGCCGAGCTTCTTGCGAAGCGGGGGATCGATGCTGCCGTGATCCGGCTGCTGACCCTTTCTCCGCTGCCGACCAAGCAGG
>JBGVJN010000062.1:0-20009 GCA_045129455.1 Faecousia sp.
GGTCATCGGCCCCTACATGGGACATCGTACTGCGTTGCGGCGATATTTACAAATCCTTCCCATAAGGTTAAGGGAGGGTCAAGACCCTCCCCTACATTGACCATCATTTTTATTCGTCGCCGGAGGCGACACCACAATTATGAATTGTCAATTTTTAATTTTCAATTATAAAAAATCCCTTTGGGGTTAAAAAAGGAGATAGAAAAAATGTCCAATGTTCATGTTCTTGATCATCCGCTGATCCAGCACAAGCTGGCTATCCTGCGCAGCTGCGACACCGGCGTTAAGGAATTCCGTGAGCTGGTGGGTGAGATCGCGGGCCTGATGTGCTACGAGGCTACCCGGAACCTGCCCACCGAAGAGGTGGAGGTACAGACCCCCGTGGCCGTGGCCAAGTGCCGTGTGCTGGCCGGCAAGAAGCTGGCCATCGTGCCTGTCCTGCGTGCGGGTCTGGGCATGGTGGACAATATGGTGGCGCTGATCCCCTCCGCAAAGATCGGTCACATCGGCCTTTACCGGGATCCCGAGACCCATATGCCCGTGGAATACTACTGCAAGCTGCCCGAGGATATCGAAAATCGCCAGGTGTTCCTGGTGGATCCGATGCTGGCCACCGGCGGCAGCGCCGTGGCTGCCATCGATTTTCTGAAGAAGCGCGGCTGCCGCAATATCATCATGATGAACATCATCGGCTGCCCCGAGGGCGTTGCCACCGTGCAGCAGGCCCATCCCGATGTGGACATCTACATGGCCGCTCTGGACGAGCGCCTCAACGAGCACGCCTATATCATCCCCGGCCTGGGCGATGCCGGCGACCGGATCTTCGGCACCAAGTAAACATCTGCGCACCCTCTTCCCGAGGGTGCGCTTTTTCATAGTCCGATTGGCTGAATATCCCTGCGGCGCCGCAGCGCCGCATAGCTTCCCCCTGGGGGGAAGCTGGCAAAAATCTTTGATTTTTGACTGATGAGGGGAAAAATGCAAATCCTAATGCTTTCGTAGCCTTATAGGATCTATCCCCTCATCCGCCCCAGTTTGCGAACTGGGGCACCTTCCCCCGAGGGGGAAGGTGTTGGCGCTCCCGCGCCAGTTCAACCACACTACAAAGCGCTAAACTCCAATTTGACATTCCCCTGTCTGCGTGGTATCATGAAACAAGCAATTAGGAGGGGAATCACTATGCAATTTATTCTTCTTGCCCTGTTTTCCCTGGGCATCGTGGCTGTGGATCAGCTGACCAAATATCTCACCGTGAGCAGCATCCCTCTGTACGGCGAGATCCCGTTCATCCCCGGTTTTATGAAATTTACTTATGTGCAAAACACCGGCGCCGCCTTTTCTACCCTGGAGGGTATGCAATGGCTGTTCGTGGTGATCTTTTTGGTGCTGACGGTGCTGGTGATCCTGGAATATTTCAAATTCCGCCTGCCCTTTACCAACTTCGAGCGCTGGCTCATCGCCGCAGTCTACGGCGGCGGCCTGGGCAATATGATCGACCGGGTCCGCTGCGGCTATGTGATCGACATGCTGGAGACGGAATTCATCGTTTTCCCCGTGTTCAATGTGGCCGATTGCTTCATCACCTGCGGCTGCATCGCCCTGATGATCCGGCTGGTATTTTTCAACAAGGATTTCTGGAAGGACGGAAAAGTATGACCCTGTATCCCGACATTTCCGGGGAGCGGCTGGATGCGTTTCTGGCCCGCTGCGTAGACGGCCTTTCCCGTTCCGCGGCCCAGAAGCTGCTGGAGGATGGCTGCGTAACGCGCAACGGTAAGCCCGGAAAGAAAAATGATAAGCTGGAGCCGGGAGATTCGGTGGAGCTGACCATCCCGGAGCCGAAAGCGGTGGACATCGAGGCGAAAGAGATCCCTCTGGACATCGTATACGAGGATGAGGATCTTCTGGTGATCAACAAGCCCAAGGGGCTGGTGGTGCATCCCGCCGCCGGTCACCAGGACGATACCCTGGTCAACGGGCTTCTGTACGCCTTGGGCGACGATCTTTCCGGCATCAACGGCGAGCTGCGCCCCGGCATCGTCCACCGGATCGACAAGGACACCTCCGGTCTGCTGGCGGTGGCAAAAAACGACTATGCCCACCGGATGCTGGCCTCCCAGCTGAAGGATCACTCCATGGCCCGGACTTACGAGGCCATCGTCTGCGGCTCCTTCCGGGAGGACAGCGGCACTGTGGATGCTCCCATCGGACGGCATCCTTCCGACCGGAAGAAAATGTGCGTCACGGAGCGCAACTCCAAAAATGCCGTGACCCACTGGGAAGTGGTGGCCCGCTACCGGGGCTACACCCATGTGCGCTGCCGTCTGGAGACAGGCCGCACTCACCAGATCCGTGTCCACATGGCCCACATCGGCCATCCCATCCTGGGCGACACGGTCTACGGACACAAAAAGCCGGAGCTGGGGCAGGATACCCAGTGCCTCCATGCCGGGGCGCTGTGCTTCCAGCACCCCCGGGATCTGCGCCCGGTGATGGTCTTTGCGCCGCTGCCGGAATATTTTCAAGAGGTTATTGAGAAACTCGCTCGGATGAGCGGATGAGGTGATCTGATGATCAACGAGCAGGCCCATGCCCTGGGCTCTCAGCGCTCCTGCATCCGGGAGCTGTTTGAATACGGACGCGCCAGAGCCGGGATGGTGGGAGAAGACAATGTCTTCGACTACAGCTTGGGCAACCCCTCCATCCCCGCCCCCCGGGAGGTGGACGATGCCATCCGGACAGTTTTACAGGAGCTGCCCTCCCTGCAGGTCCACGGCTACACCTCCGCCGGCGGCGACCTTGCCGCGAGGTCGGCCATCGCTGAGGATCTGAATGATCGCTACGGGGCGGATATCACCCCCGGGGAGCTGTTCCTGGGCTGCGGCGCTGCCCCGGAATTGACAGCGGTCTTCCGGGCCCTGGCGGTGCCGGGTGGGAAGATCCTGGCCATCGCCCCGTATTTTCCCGAATACAAGCCCTTTGTGGAGTGTGCCGGGGCGGAATTTGAGGTCGTTCCCCCAGATATCCCGGAGTTTCAGATCCCCATGGATGCCCTGGAAGCCCGGCTGACGGAAAATACCGTGGCCATCATCCTCAATTCCCCCAACAATCCCGCCGGCACAGTGTACACCCGGCGGACATTGGAAAATGTCGCTGCGCTGCTGAAGAAGAAAAGCGCGGAGTTTGGCCATCCCATCTACATCGTGTCCGACGAGCCTTACCGGGAGCTGGTCTACGGTGATGCGGAAGTGCCGTTCCTGCCGGCCATCTACCCGGATACGGTGGTGTGCTACTCCTACTCCAAGTCTTTGTCCCTCCCCGGTGAACGGATCGGCTATGTGTATGTCCCCCGGAAGGCAACGGACGGGAAAAAGCTCTACGCCGCCATCGCCGGCGCTGCCCGGGGCATGGGCCATGTGTGCGCTCCCAGCCTGTGGCAGCAGGTCATCGCCCGCTGCACCCAGCTGCGGCCGGATCTGGCGGCCTATGACAAGAATCGACGGACGCTATATGAGGGGCTGACCGCCATGGGCTATGAAATGGCCCGGCCCGACGGAGCATTTTACCTGTTCATCAAAGCTCCCGGCGGCGATGCCGGAGGATTTTCCGAAAGGGCGAAGAAGCTGGATCTGCTGGTGGTGCCGGGAGATGATTTCGGCTGTCCGGAATATTTCCGGATCTGCTACTGCGTCAGCTACGACAAGATGGTAAGAAGCGTGCCCGTGTTCAAAAATTTGATCGATGAAATGAATGCCGGCCCCTACGCGCCGGCATTTTCCCGTTTCGGAGCAAAAGGCCCCCTTGTAGGGGCGGTCATTGACCGCCCGAAAGCCTCCCTCTGATGAGGGAGGTGGCCCGAAGGGCCGGAGGGAGAGAAAATGTATCGGCTTCATCTCTCCCCCAGTCACCGCCTTTCGGCGGCGACAGCCCCCTCGTCAGAGGGGGCCTTTTGCGGCGGGAGTGAACCCCCGCCCTACAGTATTGTCATAAGTGCTTCATTCCTATCGTAGGGGCGAGCGTTAGCGAGGTCGGATGAGGAATGTGGGCGGTAACCTAACGATAGGCACACCTTACCAGGCTTCTTCCCACATCCAACATTTCGCCGTTCCTCTCCCGCCCCAGTGTGCGCACTGGGGCACCCTCCCCCCGGGGGAGGGTATATGCTGGCGGTCATTGACCGCCCTTACACAATCATTCATTCTGGATTTTGTGACTTTATCACGGAATAACCTTCTTCTATTGTTATAGAATAAAGAAAAAACAACAGGAGGTATTTCCTATGAGATTACGAAATCAAGTCGCGATCATTACCGGCGGCAGCCGCGGCATCGGCTACGCCACCGCCGAAGCCTTCGTACGGGAAGGTGCCACCGTGATCCTCACCGCCAGCAGCATCGCCAATGCCCAAAAGGCAGCCGACAAGCTGAAGGAAGCCTACCCCCAGGCGACCGTAGAGGGCATCAGCCCGGATCTCAGCAGCCTGGAAAGCGTCCGGGAGGCCTTCGCCGCCGTGGCGCAGCGCTACGGACGGATCGACATTCTGGTAAACAACGCGGGTGTTTCCGAAAGCACCCCGCTGACCGGCTACTCCGAAGAGCTTTTCGATAAGGTGATGGATCTGAATGTAAAGGGCGTATTCAACACCACCCGTGCCGTAGTGGAGCAGATGAGCGCCCAGGGCAGCGGTGTGATATTGAACACCTCGTCCATGGTCAGCATCTACGGCCAGCCCAGCGGCATGGCCTATCCCACCTCCAAATTCGCCGTCAACGGCATGACCGTATCCCTGGCACGGGAGCTGGGCCCCAAGGGCATCCGGGTCAATGCGGTGGCGCCGGGCATCACGGAGACGGATATGATGAAGGCCGTTCCCAAGGAGGTCATCGAGCCTATGATCCGCCAGATCCCCCTGCGCCGTCTGGGTCAGCCGGAGGATATCGCCAACGCATTCGTCTTCCTGGCATCCCGGGAGGCATCCTATATCACCGGCGTGATCCTCAGCGTGGACGGCATGGCAAGGGCGTAAGCAGAATCAATGGGTCGCCGCCCCATATAGCTTCCCCCCGGGGGGACGGGCGATTCGTGAATCGCCCCTACGAACAGAACCGATACGCCTCGTAGGGGCGGCCATTGGCCGTCCGTTACCGCAGCGCGATATCCCACCGGCGGACGAGCAATGCTCGCCCCTACAATGAGACTCGTACCCTTTTGCGGCGATTTTTACAAATCCTTCCCGGAAGGTTAAGGGAGGGTCAAGACCCTCCCCTACATTGGTCATCATTTTTATTCATCGCCGCAGCAAAAAAGGACGCACTTTTGTGCGTCCTTTTTATTCCTTTGTCAGCTGCCGCAGCTTTTTTTCATCGGTGATATCCACCGTGCCGCGGGTCAGCCGCACCATACCCTCACTTTGGAAATACCGCAGCATCCGGGTGACCACCTCACGGGCAGTACCCATATGATTGGCGATCTTTTCATGGGTGATCCGCAGGCTGTCAGACCCCTCCAGCGATGCCTCCTCCAGAAGGAAGCCGGCCAGGCGCTTATCGAAGCTTTTCCACATGATCTGCTCCATCAGCCACATGACCTCGGAAAAATGTCCGGTGATCAGATTGGTGGCATAATTAGCCACCACCACCGACTCCTCCATGAGATTTTTATACAGGCAGGCGGGGATCACCCACACCCGGGCATCCTTCTCCGCCTCGATGAACACCTCAAACTGCATATTGGGCATCACGCAGGAAGCGGAAAACAGGCAGATATCCATCTCGAAAAACCGGCAGATGGTCACCTCCCGACCCTCCTCCGACAGAAGGTATGCCCGCAGCTGGCCGCTTTCCACCAGCAGCATACCCATGCATTCCGGGCTGCCGTCATGCATCACCGTACCCTTGGGGAAGGTCTGCAGCATGGATACCGAGGCGATCCGCTCCTGCTGCTGGGCGGTCAGCTTATTCCAGATGGGAAAATAATCCGCAAGACTCATTTGGCAAGCCCCCTTTCGCTTCCATTGTAACCAATCTTTTCCCTCAAGTCAAACAGATTCTGCTATCGTGACAATGTCACGGAAAAATGCCCCCTTCCGGGATATACTAAAGAAAA
The DNA here is from genome assembly GCA_045129455.1 of Faecousia sp. Taxonomy (GTDB): domain Bacteria; phylum Bacillota; class Clostridia; order Oscillospirales; family Oscillospiraceae; genus Faecousia. Next base: position 6,106 of record JBGVJN010000062.1, read on the forward strand.
AAGAAAAGGAGCGATCACTATGATCCCTATGAACGATAAATTATTTACGCAGCATCTGCAGGGCAGCAAGCCCGTCCTGGTGGAATTTTGGGCACCCTGGTGCGTATACTGCCGGCGGATCATCCCGGCGCTGAACAAAATCGCTGAGCAATACAGGGATATCCTTACGGTAGGCAAGGTGAACATCGACGACGAGCCGCAGCTGGCCCAGCGGGAGCAGATCGAAGTGATCCCCACCCTGATCATCTACAAGGACGGCCAGGCGCTGGGTTCTATCGTAGCACCGGAATCCAAGGCACGGATCGAGCAGTTCATCCAGGAGACCCTGGGCATCTAAGGAGGCAGCTATGGAGCATATTTACGATACCGTGATCATCGGCGGCGGCCCCGCCGGCTATACCGCCGCGTTATACGCCGCCAGAGCTGGTCTGGATACGCTGGTTTTGGAGAAGCTTTCTCCCGGCGGCCAGATGGCGCTGACCCATCAGATCGACAATTATCCCGGCTTCGACGAGGGCATCGACGGCTTCACCCTTGGGGAAAAGATGCACGCCGGCGCGGAGCGCTTCGGTGCGAAGACGGAGCTGGCGGAGGTATTCCGGCTGGAGCTTGCGCAAGATCCCAAGGTGATCGAGACCAGCGAAGGCATTTTCTACGGCCGCACGGTGATCCTGGCCACCGGCGCCAACCCCCGGCTGCTGGGGATCGATCAGGAGCAGCAGCTGACGGGCAGGGGCGTGCATTACTGCGCCGCCTGCGACGGAATGTTTTACCGGGGCAAGACCGTGGCTGTCATCGGCGGCGGCAATTCCGCGGCGGCGGATGCCATGGTGCTGAGCCGTCTGGCAAAAAAAGTGATCCTCATCCACCGCAGAGACACCCTGCGGGCGACGAAGATCTACCATAAGCCTCTGGAAGAGGCGGAAAATGTGGAATTTCTGTGGAACAGCGCCGTGACGCAGCTGCACCACGGCGACCGGCTGACGGGGATCACCGTGAAAAACCTTCTCAACGGTGAGGAGGAGCAGCTGGAGCTGGACGGCATCTTCATCAGCATCGGCAGGAAGCCTGCCACGCAATTGGCAGAGGGGCAGCTGATCCTGGACGAAAACGGCTACATCGTGGCAGGGGAATCCACGGCCACCAGCCTCCCGGGAGTTTTTGCCGCCGGGGATCTGCGCACCAAGCAGCTGCGCCAGGTGATCACCGCGGCGTCCGACGGTGCCATGGCCGCTGCCATGGCCGAGGAATTTTTGCTGATGTGATAGATCACGCATTTCGTAGGGGAGGGTCTTGACCCTCCCTTAACCTTACATATCCAAACCGGTGCAACCGGGCAAAAATACGGTAAAAATATAAAACCGGAGCTTTCGCTATAGATAAGTTTACGATCCTATGCTATAATAGGTTTAAATCAAAGTAGGAGGTTGAACGATGAAAAAACTCTGGAAGGAGCTTTGCAGTCTGCGGCTGCGGAATTTTCTGATGCTGCTGGTCGCCGGATCCATCAACGCCTTTGGTGTGACCGTATTTCTGGCCCCGGTAGGAATTTATGACAGCGGCATTTCCGGCACCTCTATGCTGCTTTCCCAAATCACGCCTCAGTGGCTGACTCTTTCTGTTTTTCTGGTGGTTTTGAATGTACCTCTTTTTCTTTATGGGCTAAAAAAGCAGGGTATCGTCTTTACTATCTATTCCATATTCGCCGTTTGTGTCTATTCTCTGGTGGCATGGCTAATCACGGATGTGCTGCCTATCGATGTCAGCGTCATCTCGCCCTTAGCAGGCAATGACCTGCTGCTGTGCGCGGTCTTTGGCGGTCTGGTATCCGGCTGCGGCAGCGGCTTGACCCTTCGGGGTGGCGGTGCCATCGATGGCATTGAAGTGATGGCGGTCGTCTTTGCCAAGAAGCTGAACCTGACGGTGGGAACCTTCGTCATGGCCTACAATGTGGTGCTGTATGTGCTGGCCGGCGTGCTGATCCAGAGTTGGATCCTGCCTCTGTATTCGATCATTACTTACTTTGTAGGCTTGAAGACCGTGGACTTTATTGTTGAGGGTCTGGATCGTTCCAAGAGCGTGATGATCATCACCGATAAAGCAGACCCGGTAAGCCTGGCACTGATGGAGACCTTTGAATGCGGCACCACCAAGATCGCTGCGAAGGGCGGCTATTCTGACGCTGATAAGACCGTTATTTATTTTGTGGTGAACCGTTTTCAGATCTCTCGAATGAAAGCCATCGTTCACGACATCGATCCTGCGGCATATCTGACGATCACCGAGGTAGCCGATGTTTTTAAGAGCATTACGGTTTCCGCAAAAAAAGAACCGTCATCGCCGGAGGCAGAGCCGGTACTTCCCACAGAAAATGCTGAAAAATAGAAAGATCCGCGGAGCAACAGCTCCGCGGACATTTTTACTTGCTCAGCTTATTGATCAGGGCCACCGCAGCAATGATCACGCCGGTGACGATAAAGATCCCCAGGTAGCCATAGCCCATGATGGGCAGGGCCTTCAGCAGCATATCCACATGAAACATACCCTTAACCTCCAATCATACCCTTGACCAGCGCAAGGATCAGACCGCCGGCGATGACGGAAGCCACCTGGCCGGACACATTGACACCGATGGAATGCATCAGCAGGAAGTTCTGATTATCCTCCGCCAGACCCATCTTATGTACCACACGGGCGGACATGGGGAAGGCGGAAATGCCTGCCGCGCCGATCATGGGATTGATCTTCTCCTTCAGGAACAGGTTCATGACCTTGGCGACCATGACGCCGCCGAAGGTATCGAAAATGAAGGCGATGAGGCCCAGGCCGATGATGACCAGGGTATCCACCTGGAGAAAATCCGCCGCCTTCATCTGGGAGGCGATGGTGATACCCAGCAGGATGGTGATCAGATTGGCCAGCACATTCTGGGCGGTCTCGGACAGACTATCCAGCACGCCGCACTCACGCAGCAGGTTGCCGAACATCAAAAAGCCGATCAGCGCCACGGCATCGGGAGCCACCACGCCCACGATCACAGTGATCACGATGGGGAACAGGATCTTGGTCAGCCGGGACACAGGCTTGCCCTTGTACTGCATCTTGATCTTCCGCTCCGCCTTGGTGGTGCAAAGCTTGATGATGGGCGGCTGGATCAGAGGAACCAGGGCCATATAGGAATAGGCAGCCACCATGATGGCGCCCAGGTACTTGGACTCCAGCGCGTTGGCGACGAAGATGGAGGTGGGGCCGTCGGCAGCGCCGATGATGGCGATGGAGGCCGCGTCCCGCAGGTCATAGCCCAGCAGGGATGCCAGCGCCAGGGTAAAGAAAATGCCAAACTGGGCGGCAGCGCCGAAGATCATCAGCTTGGGATTGGTCAGCAGGGGGGTAAAATCGATCATGGCGCCGATGCCGATGAACAGCAGCAGAGGGAACAGCTCCGCGCCCTCGATGCCGATCTCAAACAGGGTCTGCAGAACGCCCTGGACACCGGGCAGGTGTGAGCCGCTCTCAATGGCGGCCTGAACAGCGGCAGGATCCACGGGCAGGTTCACCAGGATGGCGCCAAAGCCCATGGGCAGCAGCAGGGTGGGCTCCATCTGCTTGGCGATGGCCAGATAGATCAGCGCGCCGCCGATGGCCCACATGGCCAGCATCTGCCAGGTGATATAGCTAAAATTTTGGATCAAAACTTCCATATAGTCTCCTTTCTTCCGGCTCATTTGGCCGAAAACCAAAGGAAACTATACCACAGTCCCGGTAAATTTACAGTTAAGAATTGTCGTCCTCCGGTGCAGGATCCTGCATTCGGTAGCCAACGCCCAGCTCATTGATGATGTAGCGGTTATCTCCCGGCCGGGTACCCAGCTTTTTGCGGATATTGGCCATGTTCACCTGGAGCTTTTTGACGCTGCCCTCGTCCATATGCCCCCAGATGCTGCCGATGATCACGGAATAGGTCATGACCTTGCCGGTATGCTGGGACAAAAAGGACAGGATATTGTACTCTGTCTGGGTCAGCTTCACTTCCCCGGCGCTTACGGTGACCATGCGCCGGTCATAATCGATGACCAGATCCTCCAGCTTGAAGCGGCGCACCGGTGCCGCATCCGGCGCCCCAAAATTTCGGCGGCTGCGCAGCGCCACCCGCACCCGGGCCAGCAGCTCCTCGGTGCCGAAGGGCTTGGTGATATAGTCATTGGCACCCAGATCCAGCGCCTCCACCTTATCCGACTCCAGCATCCGGGCAGAAAGCACCAGGATCGGCACGGCGCTGACCTGCCGGGTCCTGCGGATGAACTCCAGACCGTCCTGGTCCGGCAGACCCAGATCCAGGATCACCAGATCCGGGATATGGGAGGAGAACATCATCAGCGCCTGCTGGCAGGTGCCGGCGGTGAGCACCTGGTAGTCATTGGTCTCCAGCACTGTGCGGATAAAATTACGGATGGAGCTTTCGTCCTCCACCAGCAGAAGTCTATAGCGATTCGTATTCATTTCCAGCCTCCGTCTTCAGTGAGAAATAGAACTCCGCGCCGCCTTCCGGGCGGTTGATCCCGTAGATCTGGCTGCCGTGGGCCTTGATGATGGCAGCGCACACGGAAAGGCCGATGCCCATATTGCTGCGGCTGCCATCCGCGGGGGTCTGCTGCCGGTCGAAATAGCCGGTAAACAGCCGGTCCAGCCGCTCCGGGGCGATGCCGCAGCCGTCATCGAGGATGCTGAACCGGGCAAAACCCTCCCGACAGGTCACCTCCAGGGTAAGGTTTTTCATGCCTTTTGCGTGATCCACGGCATTTTCCAGGATATTCACCAGCACCTGCTCGATGAGCATGGCATCCATGGGGATGCTGACAAATTCCTCCGGCAGCTTCAGCTCCACCTGCTGCTCCGGACAGCGCTTGCGGAACTTCACCAGCACGGTGTCGATCAGCTCCTCCAGCACCGTGGGGGTCATGGAAAGCTTCACATTTTTATCGTCGATGCGGGTGACGGACAGGAGATTTTCCACCATGCGGATCAGCCACTTGGAATCCTCCTGTACATCCTTCAATAGCTCCAGCTGCTGCTGGACGGTGAGATTGGCGTGATTTTCCAGCACGGCAGAGCTGGCACCGTAGATGGAGGTCAAAGGCGTGCGCAGGTCATGGGACACGGCCCGCAGCAGATTCGCCCGCATCCGTTCCCGCTCGATCTCCGCCTTGATCTTCTCCTGGTGCTTGATCTGGGTGGTGAGCATTCCCGTGAGGATGGACACGATGAGCATCACCACCGCGGAGGAGATACACTCCGGGGAGATCAGGTCAAAGGCCCAGTAAGGATAGGTAAAGGCCCAGTTTATCGCCAGCACACTGACCAGAGACGAGGCGATGCCCCAGAAATATCCCTGGGTGCGCCAGGAGATCAGAAACACGCCCAGCACGAAGATCATAGGGATCAACGTCTGGGTATGAAACCACTGCTGCAGCAGCAGATTCAGCACAAATGTGACCACCAGGGTCACTGCGGAAAAGACCGCGTCCTTCCATAGAAATCTGTATGTTTTCATAAGGCATTCTCTCCCATGTTATACGCTCTCATTATAGCGCTCCGGCGGTAAAGATCATGCAAAGATTCATCCTTCTGTATTATACCTTTCCTGTAGATGATTTTCAACCACAGGGACATCTTGCCAAGAGGGGGCTGCCGTGATATAATATACGGTAGCTTTACCTATGGAGGAATCTGAAATGAAGAAACTTCTCGCATTTTGTCTTCTGGCAGCCATGCTGCTTTCCCTGTGCGCCTGCGTGCAGGTGGATACACCCCCCGAGACCGACGCGCCCCCTGCCAACGGGGAATACCGGGTCAAGGATGCCGGCACGGTGACCGTGAAAAATGACACCAATTCCCGGATCTACTACCACATTTTCGTGGGCTCCTTCTCCGATTCCAACGGCGACGGCATCGGTGACCTGCGGGGCATCATCAATCGTTTTGACTACCTCAACGACGGCGACGACAATTCCGGTCTGAGTCTGGGCGTGGAGGGTATCTGGCTCAGCCCCATCTTCGTCTCCTCTTCCTACCACAAGTACGACACCGGCGATTACTACCAGGTGGATCCCCAGTTCGGCACGGAAGCGGATCTGAAGGAGCTGATCGACCTGTGCCACAGCCGGAATGTGCAGATCATTCTGGACCTGGTGATCAACCACACCGCTACCTCCCACCCCTGGTTCCGGGCCTTTGTGGAGGCGCAGCAGTACGGCGACACCGAGAACGAATACTACGACTTCTACTCCTGGACCGATTCTCCCAAGGGCGGCAAGACCTACAACACCATCGCCGGCACCACCAAAAAGTATGAGTGTAACTTCTCCAGCTCCATGCCCGAGCTGAACTACGACAATCCCGCCGTGCGCCAGGCTGTGCTGGATGTGGCCAAGTATTACCTGGATCTGGGCGTGGACGGCTTCCGTTTTGACGCCGCCAAGTACATCTACTACGGAGAAGGCGAACCTAACCACCAGTTCTGGGATTGGTACATGGGCGAGCTGCGGAAGATCAAGCCCGACATCTACACCGTTGCCGAGGTTTGGGACAGCGACGGCATCACCATTCCCTACTTTTCCTCCACCAACTGCTTCAATTTCTACATGGCACAGGCCAACGGCCTGCTGACCCAGACCGCCCAGGCCGGCGATGTGAACATCCTGACCTCTTATGTGGAGCGGTACTATGAGCAGATCCGGGCGCTGCGGGATGATGCCATGCTGGTCTCCTTCCTCGCCAACCACGATACCGACCGGGCCGCCGGCTTCCTCACCGTTGCCAGCGGACAGGCTAAGGTGGCCGCCAACCTGACCATGCTCATGCCCGGCTCCAGCTTCATCTACTACGGCGAGGAGATCGGCATGAAGGGCTCCCGTGGCGGCGCCATGACCGACGCCAACCGCCGTCTGGCCATGAACTGGGGCGACGGGGATACCGTACGGGATCCTGTAGGCGCGGATTACGCCTCCGGCCAGGCCAACGGCACCGTCATGGAGCAGATCAAGCAGGATTACAGTCTCTACACCCACTACAAGAAGCTCATCGCCATCCGCAAGGCCAATCCCGAGATCGCCCAGGGCGATTTCAAGGCGCTGACCATCGAGGGCAGCAAGCTGGGCGGTTTCGTATTCACCCTGGAGGGCAGCTCCGTGATCGTGCTGCACAACACCTCCAACAGCTCTATTACCATCGATCTGACCCAGATCACCGATCTGGACATCACCACCCTGGCCGCCTTCGCGGGCATGGCCGATGCCACTCTGGAGGGCACCACCCTCACCATTGGCAGACAGACCAGCGTCGTCCTGCGGTAATTGCAAACAGTAAGACCCGCCCGGAAGGGCGGGTCTTTTTTTGCTGTTCCCAATAAGCGTAACGACATGATTTTGGGGCGCTGCCTTGTAGGGGCGGCCATTGGCCGTCCGTTACCGCAGTGCGATGTCCCACAGGCGGACGAGCAATGCTCGCCCCTACATGGAGCAACGCACCCTATACCTTCCCCCGGGGGTGGTGCTCCGCGCAGCGAATCCCTAATCTATATGATTGCCGGGGGCAATCATACCTTGATTCACAGGTGCCGAGCGTAAGCGAGGCGGATGAGGAATGCGGGCGGAAACCTGGCGATAAGTACACCGTACCAGGCTTCTTCCCGTATCCAACATTTCGCCGTTCCTCTCCCGCCCCCTTCGGGGGCACCCTCCCCCCGGGGGAGGGTATAGGCGGGCCGATGTGGTCATCGGCCCCTACAGAGAGCAGCATACATCGGCATAAAAAACCGGCAGAGGAGAATCTCCTCTGCCGGTTGCGTATTTTCTTAGCCGTAGATCAGGTTCTTCTCGGTCTCGGGATCGAAGAAGTACAGAGCCTTGGCGGGGAAGATCAGCTGCACGGGGTAGCCGTTCTTCAGCTGCTTGCGGTCCTCATGGCTCAGCTCCAGAGTGGGGGTGCGGGCGATGATCTTGGTGCCGTCGCCGGTGCTGACATGCAGGTGCAGCTCGCTGCCCATCATCTCGTTGACCAGGACCTTGCCCTTGACAACCTCCGCGCCATCGGCCTCAGCCAGCTCGATATGCTCGGGACGGATGCCCAGGATGATCTCGCCGGCCTCGACACCCTTTTCCTTCAGCAGCTGGCCGTTGATGCCATCCACCTCGATCTTGGCGCCGAAGGGAGTGACATAGTACTTGCCATCCTCCAGCAGCAGCTGGGTGCGCATGATGTTCATCTTGGGAGCGCCGATGAACTCAGCAACGAACAGGTTGCCGGGACGCTCGAACACTTCCTCGGGAGTGCCGACCTGCTGGATGAAGCCGTCCTTCATGATGACGATCCGGTCGCCCAGGGTCATAGCCTCGGTCTGGTCGTGGGTAACATAGACGAAGGTGGTATCCAGCTTCTGGCGCAGCAGGATGATCTCAGCACGCATCTGGTTACGCAGCTTGGCATCCAGGTTGGACAGGGGCTCGTCCATCAGGAACACCTTGGAATCACGAACCATGGCGCGGCCGATGGCAACACGCTGGCGCTGGCCGCCGGACAGAGCACGGGGCTTACGCAGCAGGTACTCGCTGATACCCAGGATCTCAGCAGCGTTGGTAACGCGGGCATAGACCTCTTCCTCGGGCAGCTTCTTGATGCGCAGGGAGAAAGCGATGTTGTCATACACGGTCATGTGGGGGTACAGCGCGTAGTTCTGGAAGACCATGGCGATGTTACGGTCCTTGGGCTGCAGGTCGTTGACGACCTCGCCGTCGATCTCGATGGTACCGCCGGAGATCTCCTCCAGGCCGGCGATCATACGCAGAGTGGTGGACTTACCGCAGCCGGAGGGGCCGACGAAAACCACAAACTCCTTGTCCTTGATCTCCAGATTGAAGTCATTGACAGCAATGACCTTGTTATCATAAACTTTCTGAACATTCGTTAATTTAACGCTTGCCATTTTATCTCACTCCTTATCAATTATCCCTTGACAGCGCCGCCGGTGACGCCTTCCACATAGTACTTCTGCAGGAACATGAACAGCAAGGTAACCGGCAGGGCTACCAGAACGCCGCCCGCGCAGAACATGGTGTAGTTATTGTTGATCTGGTCCAGATTCAGCCAGCTGAACAGACCGACCGCCACGTTCATACCGTCGATATTGTTCATGGAGATGTATCTTGCGAAAACGAAGTCACCCCAGGGGCCCATGAATGCGGTCAGGATGGTGTAGATGACGATGGGCTTTGCCAGGGGCAGGATCACCTTGCGCAGGATGTAGAACCGGGTCGCGCCGTCGATACGGGCAGCCTCATCCAGGGACTTGGGAATGGTGTCGAAGAAGCCCTTGGACACATAGTAGCCCATGCCGGAGGAAGCGATATTCACCAGGATCAGACCGGGAACGGCATTGGCCTGGGTCATGCCCAGATCCTTCAGCACGTTATACAGGATGATCATACCCAGCATACCGGGGAACATGCCCAGGATCAGCATGAACTGCATCAGAGGCTTACGCAGCTTGAAGCGGAAGCGGGACAGAGTGTAGCTCATGCACAGGGTGATGATGGTGGAGAACGCAGCGGTGAACAGGGCAATCAGGAAGGTGTTGGTATACCAACGGGGGAAGTTGGTTTCAAACAGCTTGAAATAGTTGTCCAGACCCCACTGCTCGGGGATAACATAGCCGACCATATATGTGGACTCACAGCGGAAGGACTGGAGCACGATGCACACAAAGGGCACCAGCCAGATGATGGTGATGGCGATCAGCAGGATATAGATGAAGAAGTTGCTGATAAAGTTGGTAGCCTTGATACCCAGGTGGCGCTTTGCCTGAGGAGGCAGGGTAGGCACTTCATGTTTCTTACTCATTGGAAATCCTCCTCATTCTTGATGGAAGGCATCACATTGTAGACGACCAGGGAGATCAGAGCCACGACCACGAAGACCATGATACCGATAACGGAAGCCAGGTTATACGCGGCAGGCTCGGAGGTGGTGATCATCTTGAACAGCCAGGTGACCAGCAGGTCGGTCCGGCCGGGTGCGCCCAGGACACCGGCTGCGTCGGTCATGCTGGGGCCGCCGCCGGTGAGCAGATAGATGACGTTGAAGTTGTTCATGTTGCCGGTAAACTGGGTCAGCAGGTAAGGACCGGTAACGAACAGCATGTAAGGCAGGGTGATCTTGGTGTACTGCTTCCAGACACCGGCGCCGTCGATCTTGGCAGACTCGTACAGGTCGGCAGGAATGTTCATCAGGATACCGGTGGCCATCAGCATCAGATAGGGGATACCGATCCACACATTGATGGCAATGATGGAGATCCGGGCCCAGGTGACATCGGTCCAGAAGGGCAGGGGGTTCAGAGGATCCACCCAGCCCAGGTCGATCAGGAAGCCGTTGACGATGCCGTTGGGGGCAAACATCTTGGAAACGTACATCAAAGAGATGAACTGGGGAACCGCGATGGTCATGACCAGGCAGGCACGCCAGAATTTCTTGAATTTAATGCCCTTCTTGTTGATCATCATTGCCACGACCATGCCCAGGAAGTAGTTGGTGAAGGTGGCAAAGAAGGCCCAGATCAGCGTCCAGGTCAGGATCTCACCGAAGGTAGCGGAGTAGGCATCGTTGCCTGCGCCCCAGAAGAGCATGGTCTTGAAGTTATCCAGGCCGACCCAGGTAAAGAGGCTGTTCATGTAGCCGTCGTTGATGGAGTCGTAGTTGGTGAAGGCCACCAGGATCATGAAGACCATGGGCATGACCGTAAAGATCAGAATGCCCAGCAGGGGCAGAGAAAGCAGAGTTGCGTGGAACTTGTCGTCCACCAGGCTGCGCAGGTCATCCTTGCCGGACTTCAGCTTCTTGCCGGAGGCCAGGATCTGCTGCGCGATCTTGTTCTGACGGATGTTGACTCTCCAGGTGAAGATGAAGCCCACAATGAAGAAGATAGTCAGCACGCCGTAAAGCAGGATCTTGAAGGAGTTATCGTGATAAGTAGTGACGTAGGTGTCGAAGATCTCATCATAGACCTTGGTGGGGCCCTGCAGGCCCAGGGAGGTGAGCATGCTCATCCAGTAACCGCCGCTGGTCACCATGTAGAAGACGAAGACAACCTCCATCAGCAGGAACAGAAGGCCGCGAAGGATCTGTCCTCTTGCGATATTACCCAAGCCCATGACCACAAAGGAGGTACGGGTCTTCCAGTCGCCGTTTTTGAAGGTCACGCCGATGTCGGCGATGTCCTTGACGAAGTCGGTGACGAACTTAGCGATCGCCAGACCGATCTTCTTGAAGAAATTCCAAATGCCGCCGGGGATAGCGAAGATCGTGCAGATAAAGGTGTAGATCAGGCGCTTCCACTTGGGCAATCTCAGGTATTCCAGATCGCTGTATTTTTTCATGTTATCGCCCCTTTTAAAAAGGGTCGAAGCCGAATTGGCTCCGACCCTTGATGGTACTAGCTCAATATTGAGATTTCCTTGGAAATTACTCGGTGACCAGAGAGATCAGACCGGTGGTGACATCCAGAACGACAAAGTACTTGCCAGCGGTCTTGCCCAGCTTAGCCAGGGTGACGTTGGGGCCGTCCTTAGCAGGAGTGCCGTCGTCGTTCATGCCGTAGTTGTTGGTCCAGGACTTGCCCTGACGAACCTTGAACTCATCGGTGTCGCCGATCTCATAAGCCTCGTTGGACTTCCAGGTGCCGTCAGCCTGCTCGGTCATGGCCAGGTCGTCGGTCCAGTTGGAGCCGCCGATGGTGCCGATGACGGTCCAGGCGTTCAGAACGTCGTCAGACATGGTGAACAGCTCGTTCATGGAGGTGTTGTACTTCTCCAGAGCGGGCTTGATCTCGCCGCCTTCCTTCAGGTCGGTAGCGATAACCTTGGCGATATCCCACCAGGAGCCGTGGATCTGGCCCTGAGGACGGGAGTAGTTGTTCTGCTTCATCAGAGCGCTCAGGTGAGGAGCAGCCTTAACAGCGTCGGAGCCCTGAGCAGCGACGTTGGAGGGACCCCAACCAACAGAGTTGAAGCGCTCCAGCTGAGCCTTCTCGCCGGACAGGTACTGAGCCAGCTTGTTCATAACAGCAGCCTTAACGGGATCGGACTGGGGCTTGACACCCATCAGCTTGCAGCCGTTGTAGGAGCCCAGGTGGTAGTCCTTGCCGTCCACGGTGAAGGAGGGCAGCTCAGCGATACCCAGGTTGTCGCCCAGGATGGACTTGGCGTTCTCGTAGTTCCAGGTGCCGGAAACAACGACAGCGGACTTAACAGCAGCCGCGAAGTCGGAGGTAGCGGAGGAGTTGACGTAGACACCGGAGGTGACCAGCTCCTGGATACCGGCAGCGGCGATCTCGCCCTTCTCGGAGTTGAAGTTATCGTTAACGGAGATGAACTTGCCGTCGCCGTCGGTCTTCCACTCGGACAGACAGCCTGCGCCGAAGAAGTAAGCAACGATGTACCAGGAGTTCTCCAGCTCGAAGGAGATGTTGCGGCCGGCAGCCTTAGCAGCGGCGATCAGCTTGGTCATGTTGCCGATGTCATCCTCGGAGATGACGGACTTGTCATAGTACATGAAGTAGCCGTTGTCGGAGGTCAGGGGGTAGCCCCAGATGTTCTCGCCGGAAGTAACGGCAGCAACGGAAGCGGCATCGTTGTTGGTCTTGACCAGCTCGGAAGCAGCCTTGCCCAGCTGAGCCAGAGCGCCGGCCTGGATCAGACGAGCGGTCTGGTCCTGAGCGAAGCAGAAGATGTCTGCACCGGCCTCAACGTCGGTGGTCATGGAAGTGGCAGCGTCGCCCTCGCCAACTGCTTCGACAGTGACGTTGATCTTGATGCCGTCGGTGTTGGTAGCGTTGAAGTCAGCGATCTGCCGTCTGGTCAGCTCCACGATGTTTTCAGCGACCCAGACCTTAGCGTCATAGGTGCCGGCCAGAGACTGGGAATTGCCCTGAGTCTCGTTGTTGCCCTGAGTCTCGTTGGGGGTGGTGGGCTGGCAGCCAGCGAACACGCCCAGGCACAGAACAACTGCCAGGATGATAGCAATAATTTTCTTCATGTTTTTCCTCCATAATTATTAGCCTTTTTGGCTTTATTTGACCCCCGAATTGCCGCAGCAATAGCGGGAATCTGCACTTAGCAGTATAAACTATTCATAAAAAATTGTCAAGAGCAAGCGGTTAACTATGTGCAATCTTATCAAATCCGGTGCCTGGAAATTGGACATTCTGCACATTTTAAATTTACCATTTCTTGCCCACAAGGACAACCGCTTGCCCACGCTGCACATTCCCGGGGAAAATTGACGCAAAAAATTGAGAATTGATGATTTTATTTCGCCAGTAATCGCTGCGCCCCCAGGGCGACACACCTGCGAACAGAACCAATACGCCTCGTAGGGGCGGCCATTGGCCGTCCGTTACCCCAGTGCGAGATCCCACAGACGGACGAGCAATGCTCGCCCCTACGATAGAACAGAAGCACCCCATCTTGGCCCCCTCGTTGTGAGGGGGCTGTCGAATTGCCGAATTTAGGCAATTCGACTGGGGGAGTTAACTCCCTCCGACCTCGCTAACGCTCGGCCACCTCCCTCAAAACGAGGGAGGCAAGGCGGGCGGTCAATGACCGCCCCTACAAGGGCAGCGCACCTTATACCTTCCCCCGGGGGGAAGGTGGCACGGCGATAGCCGTGACGGATGAGGAATGCGGGCAGAAACCTAATGAAAGGCAAACCTTACCAGGCTTTTTCCCGTATCCAACATTTCGCCGTTCCTCTCCCGCCCCAGTGTGCGCACTGGGGCACCCTCCCCCCGGGGGAGGGTATAGGCGGGCGGTCGATGACCGCCCCTACAAGGGCAGCGCACCTTATACCTTCCC
>JBGVJN010000063.1:0-16188 GCA_045129455.1 Faecousia sp.
AATCCCTCCGTCACGGCTTGCGCCGTGCCACCCCCAGGCCCCTTTTGTCTGCTTCGCAGACATTTTCCCCGCTAACGGGGAAATCTACCCTTTGCACAAGGGAGGCTTTCGGGCGGTCAATGACCGCCCCTACGATAGCAGCGCACCGCATACCTTCCCCCGGGGAGGGTATTGGGCCGATGTGGTCATCGGCCCCTACGGGTGCTGCGCGCTTATGGCAATGCTGTAGGGCGGGGGTTTACTCCCGCCGGTGGATCTGCATCGCGGATCCACATCGCCGCAGGCGATCATTTTACATCCGCGGCGGGACCAAGGCCCCGCCCTACATGGAGCATCGCACCTCTTTGCTTCGATGTGGGCATCGGCCCCTACGATCGGAATATATAGGCAAACCCCGCACGGAGATCCGTGCGGGGTGATTTTTTACTGGCAGAGAATATCTACTGTGCCGGAATAGGGCAGCAAGTATACGCCGTCCGCATCCTTTTCCGCATAGGAGGGCATCGTAACACCTTGGACGCTGACGCCCTCGTCAGGTGTCACGGTGACGACCAGCATGCCATCGTCACCTATGGTGTAGTCCACCCTTCCTCCCTTGGCCTGTACCGTCACCGCTACGGTGCCGATGCCGCCGGAGGCCAATGCATAGGTCTCTTCTCCCACTACCAGCAAGCAATCTCCGGGTAGCTCCTTCTTGGGGACCTGCACCATCAGCGTCTCCTGACAGGACTTTTGGGTGGTACAGCCGATGATGCGGCAGCTGGGATAGACCACACCGTCCATCTTGGAGCTGCTGTTTTCATAGACAGCACCCTCCACCCGGTTATTTTCTATCGCCAGACCCCTTACATAAGTAAAGTTATAGAAATACCCGTCGGATTCGCAGCCGGAGTACACCTCCACGCAGTTATCCCGGACAGTCAGCATCTCGATCACATTCCGTGCCGCCACCGGGCCGGCATAGAACACCGGGGTCTGGTCATACCTGCTCAGCATCCAGTCGCCGGTCTCGTAGCTCACATCGTAACCGATGCCGTGCGCCGCCGCCTTGACGGCGGTGTAGTTGCTGCCGATCTGGAAGCGATTTCCCTGGATGACCGTGTTGATGCTGCCGACGCAGTTATCCTTCTTGGCAAACCAGGCCTTTACCTGCTCGCCTTCGGCATTTTCCGTCATGAGATACACATCGTTGCGGCACAGGTACAGCTCGATCTGGGCAGGCTTATCCTGGGGGGATACGCAATTGTCCCGGTCATTGAGGAAGGTATTGTCCAGGATCTGCACATCGCTGAAGGCGGGGTAGCGGATGGCACTGCAGCGGCAATTGTCAAATACGCAGCCCCGGATCACCAGACCCGTGACAGAGGAACGGTGTCCCTGTCCGTGGTGGCCGATGGCATAAGTGGGGGAATCGTAGCTTTCGCTGGCGCCAAACCAGCAGTCCAGGATCTGAATATTCTCGCAGAAATACTGCTCCCCTTCGGCAAAGACCGAGGGAGAATTGGAGGCCGCGCCCATGGCACCGGGGTGGGTCTGCTCGATCTGGATGGCCTCGGCGCCGGAATTGTTGTTCTTATAATGGTAGCCGGCAAAGATGCAGCCACGGATGGTCACATTTTTGCAGCCGCCCAGCTGGATCACATGGTCATTGGGGCCGTCCAGGAAGACGGTATTCTCCAGCACCACATTCTCCGCGCAGCTGAGGACCATGCAGCGCCGGCTGCCCTTCATATCCAGCACGCCGCCGCTGATGCTGAAGCCGCTGCAGCCGTCCCGGCCATTGCCACGGAATTCATGGTTCATGAACATATCCGTTTTTCCCTTGGTCTGCAGCACCGCGAAATCCCCGGACTGGATCATGGTAAACGCGCCGGACACCTCATAACCCAAAGTAGGCTCCGGGACGACGCCCTCCAGGCGCAGCGCCACATTCTCCCGCAGGATCAGCCGTCCCACGGTGTACACACCCTTGGGGAAATATACCGCGCCGCCCTCTTTGAGAGAATCCATCGCCTTCTGGATGGCCACGGTATCATCCATGCCGTCATCGGGGACGGCACCGAAGTCCGTCACGGTCACCTGGACCTTGGGAGGTACATAGCCGCCGGTAACGGTGATCTGCAGCTTTTCATCGCACTGCACCGTCAAAGGGAAGCTCTCGCCGTAGGGAGTCACCAGGCGCACCGTTGCCGTGCCGGCACTGTTGGAGGTGACCCGGACAGTACCGTCCTTCAAAAGCTCCGCGGTGGCGATGTGCGGATCCTCATTGCGCAGGGCCGCCACAGCAGAATTGATCTGCTCCGCAGATACCGTATACTCCTGGGGTTGAGGTGAAGTCTCCTGGGGCAGCTGAGGTGTACAGGCTGCCAGAAGCAGCACGACGCAGACGCACAGCAAGATCCAAAGCTTTTTCACGCAGATCCACTCCTTTTTGTTTCATTAAAGAAATTATACCATAAACAATCCCGGGAGGGTATATCATTTTCTTTATATCCTGCTTTCGACACTTTTCTACAGAAAGTGTTGCCTGCGTCGGTCCTTTATGATATAGTAGGATCAACTATTACCCAAGGAGAAAGCATATGAAAGAATTTATCAAGTATTTTCTGGGCGCCGGTACACAAGAGGAGTTCTCCAATTTTACCGCTGCCCATTTTCTTCCCATTCTGGTGGCCGCCTTCGGAGTGTTTCTCATCTACCGCTTCCGGGAGCAGCTGCGCACCTGCAAGCGGGAATCCACCCTTCGCCAGGGTCTTGCCTTCGCGCTGATCATCACGGAAATGTCCTATTTCTGGCGGCTGGTGGCCATGCCGGAGCTGGGCGCCAATCCTGTGGATCATCTGCCCATCACCGTGTGCGGGTGGGCCGTGGTGTTCAGCAGCTATATGCTGGTGGGTAAATCCCAGTTTTTGTTCGATATCGCCTATTTCTGGCAGCTGTGCGGCTCTGTCTTCGCCCTGATCACTCCTACGGTCATCACCTATACCGGCCCTACCCGGTTCCGCTACTACCAGTTCTGGGCGGAGCATCTGCTGGGATATCTGGCGGTGTTTTACATGATCTTCGTCCACGGAATGCGCCCCAGGGTCAAGTCCGCCGTCCGGGCCTACATTGCTCTGGCCTGCCTGGCGGTGGTGGCTTTCTTTGCCAACCGGATCATCGGCCCCGGTGCCAACTATCTGTTTATGGCAAGGCCGGAGGATACCCCCTCCGTTTTGGATATCCTGCCGCCCAATTTCGCCCTGCGCCTGGTGGTGATGGCCGGCGTGATCACGCTCATGTTCTTCCTGGCGTACCTGCCCTGGTATCTGAAGGACCGGAAGGCGAAAAAAGCAGAAAAGGCTTCTCCGGGAACGAGAAGGCTTTCGGACAGTCAATGACCGCCCCTACAAGGGCAGCGCACCTATGGAAACACCGTAGGGCGGGGCCTTGGTCCCGCCGAAAAAGGCTTCTCCTGGAGGAGAAGCTGGCATTTGCGAGGAACGAGCAAATGACTGATGTGGTGTAGGGTGCGCAGCACCCGTTACTGCAGTGAAAAGCTGCTTCGCAGACCACCACATCCGCCCCAGTGTGCGCACTGGGGCACCTTCTCCTCAAGGAGAAGGCTTTTGGGCCGATGTGGTCATCAGCCCCTACAAGGGCGACGCACCTTTTCGTAGGGGAGGCGTTCCGCCTCCCGCTTACGGGACGGGAAACCCGTCCCCTACAAGGGCAACGCACCTATGGAAACACCGTAGGGCGGGGCCTTGGTCCCGCCGAAAAAGGCTTCTCCTGGAGGAGAAGCTGGCATTTGCGAGGAACGAGCAAATGACTGATGTGGTGTAGGGTGCGCAGCACCCGTTACTGCACCAGGGTTCTGAACTTTGTAACCCCTCATCCGTCACGCCTGACGGCGTGCCACCTTCCCCCCAGGGGGAAGGTATGCGAGCGGTCAACGACCGCCCCTACAAGGGCAACGCACCTATGGAAACACCGCGTAGGGCGGGGCCTTGGTCCCGCCGAAAAAGGCCCCCTTGTGTAAAGGGGGCTGGATTTTTGCGAAGCAAAAAGACTGGGGGATTGTTCTGTATCGTCCCATTACAATCCCTCCGTCATTTTCTGACGAAAATGCCACCTCCCTTTTGCACAAGGGAGGCTTTTAGGCGGTCATTGACCGCCCCTACAAGGGTCATCGTAGAGGTGCTATACCCCGGATACAAAGAAAAACCGGCAGATATCTGCCGGTTTTTTGCTTAATTTACCTTTTCATACACCTGGATGGCATCGGCGAAATTCAGCCGGAGCTTGCCGTCTCTCAGTTCATATCCGATGATCCACGCCTGGGCCTGGCCCTCGGGGGTACAGTACAGCCGGCTGCCGCGGACGGTGACCGTGCCGGTCTCCGCGGGCTTAGCAAGCTGCGCATAGTCATAGGCCTCCGCCACCAGCTGGGTGATCAGCGCCTCATAGCTTTCCACGCCGTAAAACTTTGCGTAAAATGCCCGGAAATCCTCCTGGCTCATTTCGGCAAAATCCGTCTTGTGCAGCTCCTTCAGAGTATCCCGGCCTTCATAAAGATCGTCAAAATACCCCTCAAAGAAGGCCTTCACCGCTGCGCGGACAGCCTCCACATCATAGCAGAAGGTATAACTGCCGTCGGCAGTAAAGATCACCTGCTGGGTGATCTTCAGCGATCCCAGATCCGCCAGAGTCAGCTCCGCTTCCTTCGCATCCAGGCTCTTCAGCAGCTTTTCCGCCTCACCTTCCACAGCGGCGGTGGTAACGGACCAGGTGCCGGCCAGCTGCTGCAGCTTCTGGGCATTGCTCACGCAGCCGCCCAACAGGCTTACCGCCAGCACCGCCACCAGGGCAAGGCTCAGAATTTTTTTCATATGTGTCATAGGGGCTTCCTCTTTTCTGTGTACTTTTTACAGGATACCATGTTTTCTTCTTCAAGTCAAGAAAAGGCGCATTTGCTCTTGCGTTTGCAGGCTTTTTGCGCTAAGATATTTGAAACAAACGATATCGATCGAAAGGACGATCTTTATGATCACAGTGGATATTTCCAATGTATGGGGTCAGCTGTCCCTGCCGGATCTGCTGAGCGTGGAGGCAGAGATCGCCGAGGCCCACAAGGCGCTGCTGGAAGGCACCCGTCCCGGCAGCGATTTTCTGGGTTGGCTGACGCTGCCCACCACCGAGGAAACGGAAGAAATGCGCCGCATTCAGACCAGCGCCGATTGGATCCGGGAAAACTCCGATGTTTTCGTGGTCATCGGCATCGGCGGCAGCTACCTGGGCCCCAGAGCCGCCATTGAACTGATGCAGGGCTGCAACCACAATATCGGCAAGGGCAAGGGCAACCCCCAGATCTACTTCGCCGGCAACACCCTGTCCACCCGGGCATGGAATGAGCTGCAGCATCTGTTGGAGGGCAAGGATTTCTCCGTGGCTGTCATCTCCAAGTCCGGCACCACCACCGAGCCTGCCATCGCCTTTCGCAGCCTGAAGTGGATGCTGGAGCGCAAGTACGGCACCGACGGCGCCCGGAAGCGTATCTATGCCATCACCGACCCCTGCAACGGCGCTCTGCGCCAGATGGCCACAGAGGAAGGCTGGGAAAGCTTCGTGATCCCTCCCGCCGCCGGCGGCCGTTTCTCCGTGCTGACCCCCGTGGGTCTGCTGCCCATGGCAGTTGCGGGCATCGACATCCGCAAGGTCATGGCCGGTGCCGCTGAGGCGAAGGAAGTCTACAATCAGCTCCATTCCTTTGAAAATCCCGCCTGGCTCTATGCCGGCGTGCGCAACATGCTCTACCGGGGCGGCAAGGTCATGGAGCTGCTGGAATCCTACGAGCCGGGCTTCCGGATGATGGGCTTCTGGTGGCAGCAGCTGTTCGGTGAATCCGAGGGCAAGGACGGCAAGGGCATCTTCCCCGTCAGCGCCGAATTCACCGCAGACCTCCATTCTCTGGGACAGATGATCCAGCAGGGTGAGCGCAACATGTTCGAGACCATGGTCCGCTTTGACGCCCCCGAGCAGCAGCACATCATCGGCGAAGACTACAAGGATCTGGACGGCCTGAACTATCTGGCCGGCAAATCTCTGGACTTTGTGGATGAGCAGGCCTTCCAGGGCACTCTGGCTGCCCATGTGGACGGCGGCGTGCCTGTACTGGTGATGGATATGGGCAGGCTGGACGAGGAGAAGCTGGGCGAGATGTTCTACTTCTTTGAACTCAGCTGCGGAATTTCCGCCTATGTGCTGGGTGTGAACCCCTTTGACCAGCCCGGTGTAGAGTTCTACAAGCGCAATATGTTCCAGCTGCTGGGCAAGCCGGGCTACGAAAACTGAGTTTTTTTGCAGGACAGAAAAAAATCATAAAATAACTGTTGCAAATTACTTCGATAGCTGATAAAATTACCATACAGCCAAACTAGGCTAGCAAAGGAGGACATTCCGATCAGTCAAGTTATTAGGGGCCTGAAGGGCTCCGGCAAGACCAAGAAGCTGATCGATTCCATCAACGAGACTCTGGCTCACGCCAGCGGCGATGTTGTATGCATCGAGTACGGCAAAAAGCTTACTTACGATATCAACTACCGCGTCCGTTTGGTGGACTCCCAGGAGTATGCCATCAACAATTCCGATATGCTCAAGGGCTTCCTGAGCGGTCTGCACGCAGGTAACTTTGATATTACCAACGTATATATCGACAATCTGTACAAGACCATCGGTTCCGACCGGGCCAACGGTGAAGCTTTCATCGCATGGTGTGCTGAGTTCGCAGCTGCCAACAATATGAATATCACCATCACCGTTTCCGACGATCCCGCTCTGGCTTCCGAGACTGTCAAGCAGTATCTGTAAGCAACGCTTGCTGCGCGCCGCTGTGATTTCACAGCGGCGCTTTTTTGTCTAAGTATCGCGCCTTTTTGTAGGGGAGGCGTTCCGCCTCCCGCAAACGGGACGGGAAACCCGTCCCCTACAAGGGTGACGCACCAAAAGGTTTGTCATTGCGAGGGCCGACAGGGCCGTGGCAATCTCCCGGTGCAATCTTTCGGCCACATAGGTACGGATGTAGAGGCGACACCCTACCGGGAGATTCCCACGGACGGCATAGCCGTCCTCGGAATGACATGATTTTTACATGGTTGCGACGATTTGGACATTTTCCGCCCGTAAGGTTAAGGGAGGGTCAAGACCCTCCCCTACGATAATCCCATCTTGGCCCCCTCGTCTTGAGGGGGCTGTCAGCCGAACAGGCTGACTGGGGGATTGTCCTGCCCGACACCTTACAATCCCTCCGTCACGGCTTGCGCCGTGCCACCTCCCTTTGCACAAGGGAGGCTTTCGGGCGGTCGATGACCGCCCCTACAAGAGCAAAGCGGCTCTTTTTGCAAATACCTCTGGCTTTTTCTCTATAGAGGGTGTATAATAAAGAAAAAATTGCAAACAACAACAGGAGGATACTTCTATGAGATACGGATTCGGCGTGGATGTAGGCGGCACCACAGTCAAGCTCGCCTGGTTTGACGAAGAGGGCACTCTGCTGCACAAGTGGGAGATCCCCACCGTCACCGAAGGCGGCGGCAGCGCCATTCTGCCGGACATCGCCAAGGCAGTGGAGGGTTTTCTGGCGGAAAACAAGATCGATAAGTCCCAGGTCATCGGCATCGGCGTGGGCGTTCCCGGCCCTGTGAACGATCAGGGCGTAGTCAACCGCTGCGTCAATCTGGGTTGGGGCGTATTTAATGTAGCCCAGACCCTGTCGGAGCTGACCGGTCTTCCCGTCCGGGCCGGCAACGATGCCAATGTGGCCGCTCTGGGCGAGGCCTGGAAGGGCGGCGGCATGGGCTGCGACAATATGGTGCTGGCGACGCTGGGTACCGGCGTGGGCGGCGGCATCATCATCGGCGGCAAGCCTGTCAGCGGCGCTCACGGTGCCGGCGGCGAGATCGGCCACATCCCCCTGTGCAAGGACGAGACCGAGCCCTGCGGCTGCGGCAAATTCGGCTGCGCTGAGCAGTACTGCTCCGCCACCGGCGTGGTGCGGGTGACCAAGCGGTATCTGGACACCCACGACACCCCCAGTGTGCTGCGGGATCTGGAAACGCTCACCGCCAAGGACATCTTCGACGCGGCCAAGGCCGGGGATGCTGCCGCACAGGAGGCACTGGAGCAGGTGTATGACCTGATGGGCCAGTTCCTGGCATCCATTTGCTGCGTTGCCGATCCCGAAGTGGTGGTGCTGGGCGGCGGTGTCAGCCGCGCGGGCCAGCCTCTGCTGGACGGCACCCGGAAGTATTTTGACCGCTATGTATTCCACGCATCCAGAAACACCCGCTTTGCCCTGGCTTCCCTGGGCAACGACGCCGGCGCTTACGGCGCGTTTAAGCTGGTGCTGGATTCCGTAAAATAACAAGGAGGGCTTCCTATGTCCATCGACAACACCGCCATGTTCAAGCTCAGCTACGGTCTGTTCGTCCTCACCGCCCGTGAGGGTGACAAAGACAACGGCTGCATCATCAACACCGCCACCCAGGTGACCAGTTCTCCCAACCGCATTGCCGTCACCGTCAACAAGCAGAACTACACCCACGGCATGATCCTGCGCACCGGCGTATTTAATCTGAGCGTGCTGACCGAGGAGACGGATTTCTGGGTATTCCAGCATTACGGCTTCCAATCCGGCGCCAATGTGGACAAGTTCGCCAACCTTCTGCCCATGCGCACCGCCAACGGCCTGCGTTACATCGCCGGCTGCACCAACGCGGTGATCTCCGGCAAGGTGATCCAGACGGTGGACTGCGGTACCCACACCCTGTTCATTGCCGATGTGACTGAGGCCACGGTGCTGGAGGACGCCCCCAGCGTCACCTACCAGTATTACTTCGACCACATCAAGCCCAAGCCCCAGCCGAAGAAAAAGGGCTGGGTGTGCAAGATCTGCGGCTATGTGTATGAGGGTGAGGAGCTGCCCGCGGACTATGTCTGCCCCTGGTGCAAGCACGGCCCGGAAGACTTTGAGCCTTTGACCTGAATTTCATAAAAAAGCCTTCTCCTTCCCGGAGAAGGCTTTTTCATCGGCTGATCGCCGCACCTGCATAGATCATCGCAACTTACCGTAGGGGAGGCGTTCCGCCTCCCGCAAACGGGACGGGAAACCCGTCCCCTACAAGCGCAGCGCGCCGCATACCTTCCCCCGGGGGGAAGGTGGCACGGCGATAGCCGTGACGGATGAGGAATGCGGGCGGTAATCTGGCGATAAGTACACCGTACCAGGCTTCTTCCTGCATCCAACATTTCGCCGTTCCTCTCCCGCCCCAGTGTGCGCACTGGGGCACCCTCCCCCCGGGGGAGGGTATATGCAGGCGGTCGATGACCGCCCCTACGAATGCGACGCGCTATGGCAATATTGTAGGGCGGGGCCTTGGTCCCGCCGCAAAAGGCCCCCTTGTGTAAAGGGGGCTGTCAGCCGAACAGGCTGACTGGGGGATTGTCCTGCCCCTCATCCGCCCCCTTTGGGGGCACCTGTGAATCAAGGTATGATTGCCCCCGGCAATCATGTAGATTTCAGATTCGCTGCGCGGAGCACCACCCCGAGGGGGAAGGTATATATGCGGATCTCTTTTCAAAAAATTTTTCTAAATGCGAATAATTCCTATTGACAAACAGAAAATGCTATGCTATACTCAGCTTGTAAATAAGAGCGATTCTTATTTAGAACTTCATAAGGAGGTCATCATGGAAAAGACCACGAAACACTTTCGCAAGCGCGATGCCATCCTGACCTGCCTGCGGGAAACCGATGTCCACCCCTCTGCCGACTGGGTGTACGCGCAACTGAAGCCCCAGATCCCCGACCTGTCCATCGGCACGGTCTACCGGAATCTGGCGCTGTTCAAGGAGCAAGGCACGATCGCCAGCCTGGGTTCGGTAAACGGCGTGGAGCGGTTTGATGGCAATACCCAGCCCCATGTTCACTTCATCTGCACAAGCTGCGGCAAGGTAACGGATCTTCCCCGGATGGAAGTCCCCCAGGCCCTGTGCAGTACCGCAGCCGGCCAAACCGGCGGCAGGGTGAGCAGCTGCCAGCTGACCTTTACCGGCAGCTGCAGTGATTGCAGCATCGATCCAAGCATATCTTAAAAAACAAAATTAAAACTTTTTGGAGGAAATAATTATGAAGAAGTTTGTTTGCCCCGTTTGCGGTTATGTTCACGAAGCCAATGAGATGCCCGCCGATTTCAAGTGCCCCCTGTGCAAGGTGCCCGGCTCCAAGTTCAAGGTCATGGAAGAAGGCAAGCTGGCCGCTACCCACGAGTACGGCGTGTATGCCAAGACCGTGAAGAACAACCCCGACATCTCCGAGGAAGACAAGAAGTTCATCTTCGATCAGCTGATGGCCAACTTCCAGGGTGAGTGCAGCGAAGTGGGTATGTACCTGTGCATGGCTCGCATCGCTCACCGTGAAGGCTATCCCGAGATCGGCCTGTACTGGGAGAAGGCAGCCTACGAAGAGGCTGAGCACGCCGCTAAGTTCGCAGAGCTGCTGGGCGAGGATCTGGAGCCCAACATGAAGGCCTCCACCAAGCAGAACCTGGCATGGCGTGTTGACTGCGAGTTCGGCGCTACCCAGGGCAAGTTCGATCTGGCCGTCTGCGCCAAGAAGAATGGCCTGGATGCCATCCACGACACCGTCCATGAGATGGCTCGTGACGAGGCTCGCCACGGCGTGGCTCTGAAGGGTCTGCTGGACCGTTACTTCAAGTAATCAATCACCGATGATGGTTTCACCACCGGTCCCCACAAACCGGGGATCGGTGGTTTTTCTTCAGGAGGATACATTATGAAAATTCGTATTGACAAGGATATCGTAGAATTTACCCCCGAGCATGCCGCCGAGGCCGCGGAGCTGGAAGCTCTGTGGATCAAGCTGGGCAATTGCCTGGGCAATACCAAGCAGCTGCAGCCCATCGGCGTGTATATCCCCTCGGAAAACCGTACCGCTGTGTTCCACATTGAGGGTCTGAGCGAGCAGGAAAAGAATCAGATCCCCCAGATCCGGGCACCCTATGACACGGATGTGTACTGCGTTACCTGCAACAAGACCGTCCATGTGAAGGCCGGGGAAGAGATCCCCTTCTGCTGCGGCAGACTGATGGAGATCCTGGACTGAGCCATGGAACTGAAAAGCGGATTGATCAGCGTCGTCCGGGCAGAGAAGGAATGTGATGTCTACTGCCCCATCTGCCACAAGCTGCTGCATGTGGAGGAAGGGCAGGTCATTCCCCGCTGCTGCGGCAAGACCATGCAGGTGCTGGACTAAATACGGCAGCTGCCCGGTTGCCAAAAAGAAACATATATGATATACTGACTACGGTCATAAATAAGACCATGTTCAAGAAAAGGAGAATTTGTTATGAAATACGTTTGCGATATGTGCGGTTGGGTCTTCGACGAGGAAGAGCAGGGCAAGAAGTGGGAAGAGGTCGGCGAAGACTTCGAGTGCCCCCTGTGCGGCGTCGGCAAGGACAACTTCAGCCAGGAGTAATCACAGCAAAAAAAGGGGGGAGGTATGTCCCCCCTTGTTCGTTTTTACGACCCTGCACCACTTCATAAGGAAGGATGACACATATGAGAATAAACCAGCGGACTGTTCTGATCATTGCGGTGGTGGTATTGACCTCGATCCTTTGTGCCTGTATGGCGTTTTTGCTGCATACCCACGATTTTCAGACGCAGATCCTTGCCCAGCCCAGCTGTGACAAGGAGGGACTTATGAAGACCTCCTGCACCCGGTGCTGGATCGCCTTTGAAGAGCCCATCGCCAAATTGGAGCATACCTACGGCGAGGCTGTGCTTGCGCAGGAGGCCACCTGCAAAGAGGAAGGAAAAATGGTCGCCCGCTGCACAGCATGTGCTGCCGAAAAGGTGACACAGGTATTCCCTAAAACTGAAGATCATACCTTTGTGGACACCATGCTTCGGGATTCCACCTGCGCAGACGGCGGTGAAGGGCAAAAGTCCTGTACCGTCTGCGGCTTCCAGGAGACCTATACATACCCGCTCAAGGAGCATACCTACGAAGAGCCGGTGGTGACCCTGCAGCCTACCTGCTCTCAGGTGGGTGCGGAAGAGGCCCGCTGCAGCGTCTGCTCCCATGTGCTCACCAGTGAGCTTCCTATGATCGCCCACGCCTGGGGCTATGCCCCCTGCGATCAGCCTGCCACCTGCCAAAGCTGCGGTGCGAAGGACACAAAGCCCAGCGGGCATAACTATCAGATGACAGGGCATCGCGAGTATATAGATCCTGGCATGGCCGGAAGAAAAACATATATATGCAGCAAATGCGGCGACGATCATGTGGAATACTACGGGCGGTATGGCTCCTTTGATCTGGAAGCGATCCAAAGTGAAGCGAACAACTACGCTGCCAGCCTGGGCTTCCATATTAACGAGGCGGTCGTAGATCACGAGTATGTCAATGTCTCCCGCAACTGGTTTTATTTCGTGAATCTGGATTCACCCAGGGTCTATACAGAAATTCTTTACGAGGCAAAAGCTCTGGTCAACTATGAATACAACCGGGCGGTGCAAAACCATCCCGCCAAAGGCCCGGCAGGGTATTACATGTGGGTAAAATTGACCTATTACGAAAACAACCTGGTCGGATACCTTGATGTCCAAACTTTCGTCGCCTTTACGGATTGATTGACAGAAAAAGCAGCAAAAAGGACACGCAGAAGCGTGTCCTTTTTTTGTTTCCATATTGACAATCGGAAGGCTTTCTGCGGGCGGTCAATGACCGCCCCTACGAGGGCAACGCACCTTTTTGTAGGTGAGGCGTTCCGCCTCCCGCAAACGGGACGGGAAACCCGTCCCCTACGAGGGCAGCGCACCTATAGAAACACCGTAGGGCGGGGCCTTGGTCCCGCCGCAAAAAGGCCCCCTTGTGTAAAGGGGGCTGTCAGCCGAACAGGCTGACTGGGGGATTGTTCTGCCCCTCATCCGCCCCCTTTGGGGGCACCTTCCCCCGAGGGGGAAGGCAAGTCGGGCGGTCAATGCCCGCCCCTACGAGAACATCGCACCTTTTCGTAGGGGAGGCGTTCCGCCTCCCGCAAACGGGACGGGAAACCCGTCCCCTACGAGGGCGATGCACCAACGGAAACGCTGTAGGGCGGGGGGTTTACTCCCGCCGGTGGATCTACATCGTAGATCCACATCGCCGCAGGCGATCATTTTGCACCCGCGGCGGGACCAAGGCCCCCCCCTTCAATGAGTATCGTACCTTTTTGCGGCGATTTGGACATTTCCTGCCCGTAAAGTTAAGGGAGGGTCAAGGCCCTCCCTTGCATTGGCTATTTTTTATTCGTCGCCGGACAGAAAATTGTCTTTCGCAGCAGGAAGGCTGCGGCGGCCAGGACAGGGATCAGCAGAAGGGCAAGCCAGGCGCTGCCATTGCTGCCGTCCGTGCGGACGATGGCATATTCAGAAAAATGCCCCGTGGTGAACTCCATGATCCCATCGGCATAGCTGCTGGGAACGGATTCCACCGTACCGTCGTCAGCGATATAGATCACTTCATATTCGCTGCCCGGCTCTGCGGCAAAGGGGATGCGCACCGTGGCGCTGCCGCCGCCGAAATCGTGGATATAGTGATCGCCGCACAGCACGCTGGCGGAGATGATATGCACCGCCTCATGCCTGCGCAGAGCGGTCTGCTGCTGTTCGTTCAGCTGCGCGGGATCCAGCTTCAGCAGTTCCACCTTCACATTCTCGCCATTGGCCTGGGAAACGATGGCCGCCAGCACCGCCGGATCCAGAAACACCGTTCCCTGCTGCGTGGGGATCTGCAAAGTATTTGCCTGCTGTGCCAAAGCCTGCAGGGTCTGGGTGGACACGGTCACGGAAGCCATTCCCTCCGGCACCGGCAGTTCGAAGCTTTCTCCGGGCTGCAGCTGCTGCAAAATGTCCTGCAGCACAGCATCATCCACTACATGCTCACCGCCGTTTTCGCCCATATAGTGCAGCACCAGCTCCTGAGGATCCCGGATCCTGTCCGTGGCAAATGCATCCCGATAAAGCTTTCCGCAGATACCACAGGCATAATGCTCCTCCGTGCCCTCCGCTTCCTCGGTAGGCTCCACCTTTTCCACAAAAGTCAGCTGATGGGTATGCCCCGGTTCCACCGTCAGAGGAAAATCCACGCTGACGCCCATATAACGCAGCCGGGCCATCACGCTTCCGGGGGCGGTCATTCCGATCATATTGCCGGGAGCAACGCCGTCGATCAGCAGCATAAACTCCACAGGACAGCCGTTCCAATGGCAATCCGGCATCCGGTGAATGTCATATTCCTCCCAGTTAAGCGCCCCGGCATCCACGGTAGTCGAGGTGCCGTCGGCATAGTAAACGGTAAAGGACAGGCCTTTCATGCTTTGATAGCCCAAAGGAGAAAACAAATACTCTGCGTCGATCACAGTGCCGTAATCATCGTTGCCGAATTCATAGCCGGAAGGCAGAGAGTTGATCTGGATATGAGAGACCGCCTTGTCCGCAGCCTTCATCCGCTCTACCGCGCCTGTGAGCGTGCCGCCGCCTTCAAAGCTGCCGAAATTCTCCAAAATATAGGGAACATCCTTTTCCAGATAGAGCCGGATCACCGTCTCCCGACCCGGATCCACGGACTTGCTTTTGGAAACGCGCTGGCCGAAGAGATCCTGATCCTGCATCACCGCAAATCCGGTGTTTCGGTCTGCGGTGACGGTAAATTGATAGTAGCCGCTCTCAGAAGGGATGAACACATTCCGGCTGCCTTGCTCGCGCAGGATCGGCATGGTCTGGGTCTGCCCCAGCTGCCATTGGGGTTCCTTCGGCACACCCACCTCCCAGCTGGCCGACAGGCTGCCCACGGTCACGGTGACGGTGGCCTTTCCAGGCTTCAGTATTGTTGCTTCACATAAGGCGCTGTTGCTGTCCATATGCTCCAGCTTCAGCACATCCGGGTCGCTGCAGCTCCAGCTGACACCCTCCACAACGCCGTAGACAGGATCTGCCACAGCCCTCAGCAGGAACATCATCCCGGCGGGCGGCAAGGAATCGGGAGCCTCCAGGGTCAGGCTTTGTATCGGGCGCACCTTTTCCACGCAGATGGTGCTTAAGATGCTTTCGGCGGTATTTACCGGGCCCGGGTGATTGATGGCATAAAGCTTATAGGTCACGCCCGCCTTCAGCTGATAGATCCAGCCGCCGTTATCATTGCTTCCGTAATAGTTCGTACCGATGCCCGCATCCGTCACTGCCAGGCTGATATCCTGGGAATCGTTCCAAACCGCGTACCTGCCGGTCTCCTTGGGGGTGATGAGGAGGACTTTTTTGTCGCCTAAGCCGATCCGGACATCCAGGCTGCCGCCGACAGGGATCTCCTGGAAGGCTTCCACCACAAATTCATAGCTGGCGGTGAGGCCGCCCATAGTGAGGGTGATGGTAGATGTACCGGGCGCGAGGGGCACCACCGCTGCCTGGATGGACTCCGTGCCCTCGATCCGGGCGACGGAAGGGTTGCTGCTGGTCCACTGATAGCCGCCGGCGACGGCGCCGGGGCTCGACAGGACCGGCTTCAGCCATTCCACATCTCCCACATAGCTCCTTGAATGGTCGCAGGCTATGCCCAAAGAGGTGGTAGTGGTCACCTTTTCCAGCCGGATCTGCCGCTGGCCCATGACACCGATGCCGCTCATGCAGGTGACACGGAAGGTGTAGGTCTTGCCTGCCTCCAGAGTATAGCTTTTTCCTTCCCAGCCGGCTACCCAGTAGTACCGCTCGGGAAGCTCCCTGCCGCCTTCCAGGCAGGTCCACTGCAGCAGGCTGACAGAAACCTCATTGATGCACAGGGCGTACTCGCCGGATGCCGTAGGGGTAAAGGTATAGTCCGCCACCTGACCAGGTCGGATGTCGTTGACCTTCGTCTCGCCAACGGCGATGGTTTCGTTGACAGAGGCCGCCTGGGCGGTGAAGCACAGGATCAAAAGCAGCAAAACGGTCGCTGCGACCAAATACTTACGCATAAATATCCCCCGGTGTTGTTGATGCTACCATTGTACGAAAAATCTGCAAAAAATGCAATATGCAGTAACGATGCCCCTACGAGGGCAACGCACATACGCCAATACCGTAGGGCGGGGCCTTGGTCCCGCCGCAAAA
>JBGVJN010000064.1:0-2440 GCA_045129455.1 Faecousia sp.
CCGCCGCCTTTCCCCATCCCTTCAAACACCAATTTATCTTCCCCATGATTTGTTGACAATATGTTAAGAAAATGGTACGATTACAGCACAAAAAACATTGGAGGGATCCCTTATGAGTAAAGCGAAACCCCAATATATGACCACCTTTGGCGAGCGGGTCAGCTACTGGACCTACTTCGTGGGTCAAAACATTTACTACAACATCACCGCCGCCTTTATCTCCACCTATCTTGCCATGCAGGGCATCGATCTTTCGAAAGTGGCCATCGTGCTGCTGGTGGTCAAGATCTGGGACGCGGTCAACGACCCCATTTTTGGCTACATTTTTGACAAAGTAAAATTCAAAAACGGACTGAAAAGCCTGCCTTGGCTGAGAATCGCCACCGGCCTGATCCCTGTGGTCACCATTGTCCTGTTTGCCATCCCTTCCGGCATGAGCGAACTGGGCAAGCTGATCTGGTTCGGCGTGGCTTATGTCGCATGGGACACGGTATACACCCTGACGGATGTGCCTGCCTACGCCATGCTCAACACCATGACCGACAATCTGCAGGAGCGTAATACGCTGCTGTCCGTCAACCGGGTATTCTCCGGTGCGGGCGTGCTGATCTACGGTGTGGTGCTGCCCCTGCTGATCAGCGAAAGCGTGGGCATGAGCGCCACCATGGCCATCGCCATCATGTCCGTATTCAGCGCCATCACCATGGTGCCCCTGTGCGTCAAATGCAAGGAGCGCAACTACAAGCCCGAGGACGAGGAAGAAAGCTTCACCATGAAGCAAATGCTCCGCTACCTCGGCAAAAACAAGTACTTGCTGACCTATTACGGCGGCTATATGGCCACCGATGCTCTGAAAACCTCCGCCGCGGTGCTGCTGTTTGTATCCTTCTACCTGTTCGGCAACTCCCTGTACAGCATCCTGCTGAACATTCTGAACATGGTGCCCGGCGTGTTCGCCGCCATGGCCATGCCCGCCCTTCTAAAAAAATTCGACAAATTCAAGACTCTGTTCTGGTGCAACATCGTCAACATCATCCTGGGTCTTGTGATCTACTTCGCCGGATATCAGAATCAGGTATTCTTCCTGGTCATGACCTGCATCCGCACCATCCCCATGAGCATTGTCGGCATTCTGGCCTTCATGTTCACCCCGGACTGCGCGGAGTACGGCCAATATAAATCCGGCATCAGCGCCAAGGGTATTACCTTCGCTATCCAGACCTTCTCCGTTAAGATCACCGGTGCGGTATCCTCGGCTCTGGCTCTGTTCCTGCTGGGTCTTTTCGGCTGGATCAGCGTGGAGGCAGAGAGCTTTGAGGCTCTGCAGGCTTTGGGCATCCAGCAGAGCGCAGGCGCGCTCAACGGTCTGTGGATCGTTTATGCTCTGGTGCCGGTCATCGGTATGATCATTTCCACCTTCTTCTACCTGGGCTACAAGCTCAACGATAAGGATGTGCAGATCATGGCAAAATGCAACGCCGGGGAGATCACCCGGGAGGAAGCGGAAAAACTGCTGTCGAGAAAATATTGATCCTGTATAAAACCCAATGGACAGATAAATTGGTGTTTAGAAGGATAATGTCATTTTCTTGTTTCGGCAGGAAAAGGACGAAAAGAAGCCGACTTAAGAGGCGCTGAATGTCGCGCTCCCGCGCGCCAAAGACGCGAGAATCTCCCGTCGCGCACTCGGTAAGAAAGCAGAAGAATATACTCGGCAGGGCGAAAATCGGAACATTTTCGCCTTGGTCTTGGGGCTTCGTCTTGGATTCCGGTTCGCGGGAGGGGTTCTTAGGGGAGGGCGCATTTTGCGAAGCAATTAGCGCCTCCCCTATGCCGACTTCTTTGGTTACTTTCTTGTTCGGAG
The DNA here is from genome assembly GCA_045129455.1 of Faecousia sp. Lineage (GTDB taxonomy): Bacteria > Bacillota > Clostridia > Oscillospirales > Oscillospiraceae > Faecousia. Next base: position 1,865 of record JBGVJN010000064.1, read on the forward strand.
ACAAGAAAGTAACACGTTCCTTCATGAAACACCAATTTCCTCCACTAACATAATGACAAAGCTGCCGCACTCCGCGCGGCAGCTTTTTGTTCAGCAGTACAGGTATTTTCTTGGCAGATCCATCACAACCACAGTCTGACCGCTGTTCCAGTCGAAATTCTCCTCTGTTTGCCCGGTTGAGGCAGTCGCCTTCGCAGAAGAAACTGTAACGGAGATCTGCTGTTCATAGTATTTTTTGCTGTTTTTACTTTTCTTGATCTTAACCGTGATCTCCGTTGAGCCTTCGCCCACCGCGTCCATATCGATGGTCTTTGTGTTTTTATCGTAGGTTACTTTCACGACATTCTTGTTGCCGGAGGTTACAACGACGCCGCCGGCGTTTTTGATCTTGGTGTCGTTCATCGGCACAGAGGTGATGGATACGTGGGTGCCTTCCCCTTGACTGAGGTTGACCTTGTAGGTATCCAGATAGATCTCCTCATCGGAGTTGACTTCCACCGCAGCCTGACTGCTTCTGGAGCAGGAGGACATGAATTTACCGTCCTCGAAATGAACCGTTCCCAGTGTCCATTGCTG
>JBGVJN010000065.1:0-24928 GCA_045129455.1 Faecousia sp.
AAGTATTGGCGGTATCGGCCACCACGGCCACCTCGGAGAAGCTGGCCAGAGCCAGGGTCACATCGCCGGTAGCGGGGTCATAGGAGAATTCATTGTGATTGGTGGGATTAGCAACCTGGGTCATTGCCACGGGGGTGCCGTTTTCCACATGGTACAGCTTCAGCGCACCGGTATTGATACCCGTGGTCAGATACTGCTTCAGGGTGATCAGCATCGGAACGGCATTGCCCGCACCAACGCCCTCAATGTGGACATCCACAGGGCGCATTTTCTCATTCTCACTGAGCTGGATATTTGCCTCGGATGTCTCCTTGACAGCAACAGACAACGCCAGAGAATTCACGCCGTCAGCCAGCTGAACACCCGCGGGGATCACAGCGGAAACCTCGCCGCCGGCCATGCCAACTTCAGCGGTGGTCAGGCCCTGAGCATCGACATTGACGGTTGCACCGGCGGAGCCGCCCTGGAAACCGGGGAAGAAATCTGCCGCAGCATTGGCATCATAATCACTACCGAAGCTATCCATTTCGCTATTCAGCTGCGTAGCGAGCAGGCGGATGCCCATATTGATAGAGGGTGCGTCCGCGCCGGTGGCATGGTTGGCCTCGTTGCCCACGCTCTCGGGCATATACACCACCAGGGCCATATAGGCAGTCTCATTGGTGGCGGTCATGGTGCCGGTCTTGGTGTAGCCCGCGGTCAGCGCCTTGGACTCGGTCACGGCTGCACGGGCAGCGTCACGGTTCGCAAAAGGCACGGACACGCCGTCCACCGCGCCGAAATGGATGTACTTGGACAGCTGGATCACTTCGCCGGACTCGGTCACGGACAGGGTCTCGCCCTCCACACCGATGCCCAGCTGATACTTCAGCGCCAGGTTACCCTTGTTGACGATCCGCAGGTAGACCACTTCCGTGTGGCCAGGCTCCCACAGGATCCCCTCAGGGAATACACTCTTATCACTCTTGACGGGCTTCCAATCCCCGCCATCCAGGTATTCCAGCTCGATGTCCAGATTGCCGGCCTGGATCTTGTTGACTCCGCTGGTGACCTCATCGGTAAACCAAGCGAAGGTCGTTCCTACCAGCATGGAGCAGCACAGGATCAGTGCCACGATGCTATGGAACAATGCTTGCTTTGTGTGTTTCATTGCTTTTTTCCTCCCTGGTATTGCTGCATGGCCGGCGAGAGGGTCGGCCTGCGTTTTATATGTAGTTCGCTCCTCGGCGATCAAAAGATACCGCAACCGATATCCTTTGATCGCCGCCCAACCCCCGAAGGGGTTGGGTAGCTTGGGGTTTAGAATTTAGGGAGTGGGAATGGTAACCCACTGGTCGGCGCTATCCCAGTAACCAACTTCACCATTGATGGTGCCGCCGGAAATGTTCAGAGCAGGAGCGCCTACACCACCAGCGTAACCAATATTGCCAATGAAGTTGCCGCCGGCAATGTTGATGGTGGTGTTTGCAAAGCTATCGCCAAAGGAATAGGCATAAACACAGAGCTCACTAGTGGGGTCCTCACAGATCAGCTTGCCACCATTAATGGTCAGGACCACAGGCCGCACATTGGCAGCGTTGCTGCCGGGCAGCTGGACCCAAACGGCACGCCTGCCGGTAATAATACCGCCGTTGATGGTCACATTGGTGGACTCGGTATTAGAGTTGCAGAACATACGGATCGCAACCTTGCCGTGGCCGTCGATGACGCCGCTATTGACGGTCAGGTCAGAACCCTGATAGCAGTCGATGGCATAGGAAGCACCGCCAGCAGGGGTCAGATTTTCGATAGTAGCACCATCAATGACCAGTTTGCCCAGGCAGGAAATGGTGTTGTTGGCGTAGCCGGGGAAGCCTTCGGGATTCCAGTCGGTGTCGGGATTGGTTGCACGGAAGGAAACAGTACCATTCTTGATGGTCAGTTCACTATCAGCATTGACCTTAATCAAATTAGAGGTGGTTGTGCTGGTAGAAACACCAGACAGAGTATGGCCGTTCAGGTCCAGGGTAACCTCAGTGCCCTTAGCAATAGTAACGGGCTTGTCATTCAGCTCGATATCGCCGGTCAGGGTGATCAGACCACCGTTTTCCAGGGCAGCAGCCAGTTCATCAGCAGTGTTAACCTCATGAGTCAGGGTAACAGTGATGCTGCAGACAGTTCTGCGATCCTCGTGGTTTTCGGGGTTGAGCATGCACAGCTCGACGGTCACATTGGTACCGCTGTTCAGGCCCATGGTATCGACCAGGCCACACTTGAAGATCTGGACATCCTTGCAGATGGTCTGATAATTCCAGGCATTCATGTTCTGGGTGACAGTACCCAGCAGAGGAGTGGGAGGATAGGCTTCAGTAGACTCGGGAGCGTAGAAGCCAAGCCAACCGTAATTACCATAGTTACCAACCAGGACCAAGCCGTCCTTCAGAGGCTTGTCGGTGGAAACATAGTAGTCGCAGATCCAGTTCTTGTACAGTTCCACGGGGTACGCACTCTGGAACTCAGCAGCATCAAAGGTATAGCAGGTGAAGTCCAGAGTCATGGTTTCGGGCTGCTTGCCGGTGCCTGCGAAGTCGTAGACATCGACTGCAACGCCGGTCATGGGAGTCGTGGGAACATCGGTGTAGGTAGCATTCTTGTCGTAATCCTTGTTGAAGGAGTCGACCTCATGATTCAGCTGGGTAGCAACCAGGTTGATGCCCAGGTTGATCCACAGGTCCTGGCCATCGTCGGTAGCCTTGTCGTTGTTGACATTCCACTCGTTGTCGTTGGTGGCGGGCTCCCAGTAGATCACGATGCCGTAGGTCTCGCTGACGCCTGCCCGCAGAGAGCTTTCAGCGTTCCACTCGTTCAGAGTCTTCCAAGTGGTGATGCTGGCGATCAGTTCCTCACGGGACAGAGTGGTATCAACGCCGCCCTTAACCACAGCAACCTTCAGAGCCTCGGACAGGCCCTTGCCATTTGCACCAAGGACCTTGTTCTCGTCAGCAACGACCATGGCCAGCTTGTACTTCAGGGCCAGGTTACCTTCGTTGGAAACGGTCAGGTTTTCGAAAGCGACAGCACCGGGCTCCCACTTCGCCACATCGTCGAAGAGAGTAGTGGTGGTGTCGACCTTGCCGGAACCGGCCTTATCCTGATGGTACAGTTCCACATCCAGATTGCCGGCAGAGATGATGTTGGTGCCGGACTTCACTTCGTCGGTGAACCAAGCAAAGGTGCTGCCAATCAGCATGGAGCAGCACAGGATCAGTGCCACAACACTGCTGAGCAGCGCGCGGTTAGTATTCTTCATAGTAAATTTCTCCTTAGGGTTTCGGCACGATATGTAAGCAGCAGTGCGTCATGCCGTGCGCCGTACTGCTGTCGTGCGGGGATCGCTCCCCTGGGGTGGATAGGCTTCTATCCTTGTCCCGGCTTCCTCCCTTCACCATGAATTTTTATTTCAAAATCATGGTTCCGGGAATTCCTTTCGCAACCACGATCTTAAAATCAAGTGAGGTTTTTACCACACGAGCCAGCAGAGGATGATCCTCCACCTATACTCATACATAGTACATTATAGCACCCCTCCCCGAAAATTCAACCCTTTTGGGCAAAAAAAGCTTCCAAAGAAGAGGTAATTTTTTCCATATGATTTTATTCACTCTTTGCCAAGAAAAGCATCTATAATTTTTGGAGTGAAACGCACTGTCAGGGCAGGCATATTGCTTTGCACAGGCCTTGCAATCTTCGGCATAGTATGCTACATTGTAGATTATAACCTGTACCTTTAGGGACGAGTCAAGGGTTTCAGCTATATTTTCGAAAGGTGATGGCAATGAAGAAATATGATGAGGGATTATTTAAGATCGGCGAGGTCCAGAAGATCATGGGTGTCACCCGCAAGGCGCTCCTGGTTTACGAGCGCGCAGGGCTGCTGGTGCCTGCCGTCAAGGATGACGAGAGCGGCTACCGCTACTACTCAGCGGATAATATGACCCAGATCCGGTCGATCCGCTCCCTGCAGCAGCTGGGACTTTCCCTGAAGGAAGTGCAGGAATACTATCTGGACACCGGAAACATGGATGCTTTTCTGGCGCGGCTGATGGAAATGCGGGCTGAGCTGGACAGAAATATCCAGCTGCTCCATATGCGCGCCACAAAAAACGGCGAATTGACCGTCCGGGAGACCACATTGCCTCAGCAGGTCTGCTACTGCAAAAGAAATGTGTGCAGCGATGTATCCGAAGCGGCGATCCGGCTGCGGCAAACCTATATCGCCGCCGCCCGCACGGGCATGATGTCTAAGCACGGGCAGATGTTTACCATGCGTATGCCGTCAAATGATGGCACGCTGGACCTGATGTGCTGCATCCCCGTGGAGGAAAGCTTCCACGGCCCCGAGCGCGCAGAATTTTCGGAGACGCCTGCTCTGTGCGTTTACTACCGGGGTGCCTATGAAGGTGTTGCAGATGCGTTCCGCGCTCTGCTGGAATACGGAAAAGCAAATGGCATCCACTTCACCGGGCCTTTCCGCTCCATCTTTCTGGAAGGGCCTCCCAACCGTGGACCAGACAGCGGCAGCTATATCACGCAGATCGCCGTTCCGGTACTCCGCACATAACTTCAGCCCCGTCCTGTCCGGACGGGGCTGTGCTTTTCCCATCATTCTGCCCGTAAACGGGACGGGAAACCCGTCCCCTACGAGAGCGACGCACCAGCGGAAACGCTGTAGGGCGGGGGTTCACTCCCGCCGGTGGATCTACATCGTAGATCCACATTGCCACAGGCGATCATTTTGCACCCGCGGCGGGACCAAGGAAGCGCCCTACAATGAGAATCGTACCTTTTTGCAGCGATTTGGACATTTCCTGCCCGTAAAGTTAAGGGAGGGTCAAGACCCTCCCCTACATTGACCATCATTCCAATTGTCAATTATCCATTCGCCTTTTCAGATCTCTACCGTCCTCAGCAGTTCCAGAGAGTCCTCCTGAAGGCCGGAATAATTGATGACCAAAGTATGCATCTGAGGAAGCTCCGGGTCATGGTAATAGCTGCGCAGGCTGCGCACCCGGATGCGTGCGTCGGCAAAGCGGGCCACCAGCGCCTCGTCAGAAAGCTCCGTATGGAAATGCAGCAGAAAATGCAGTCCCGCGTCCGCTTCCGAAATGGTGATCTTTCCGGCATAGGGGCAGCTTTCCAGCACCGCCAGTACCTTATCCCGCCGGGCCTTATAGAATCTTCGCATCCGGTTGATATGCTTTTCAAAGTGCCCGGTGGTGAGAAACCGCTCCAGCGTATACTGCTCAAAGGCGGACACGGTGCAGCTATAGAAGCTGAGCAGCTGCCGGTAGCGCTCCAGAAGCAAAGGCGGCAGCACCATATAGCTGATGCGGATGGAAGGCGCCAGGGTCTTGGAAAAGGTGTTCATATAGATCACCCGTCCGCTGCGGTCCAGTGCCTGCAATGTGGGCATGGGATGGGCATGGAAGCGGAATTCCGAGTCGTAGTCATCCTCGATGATCCAGCCATCCCGGCTTTCCGCCCAGCACAGCAGCGCCTGCCGACGCTGGATGGGGGTGACCAGACCTGTGGGGAAATGGTGGGAAGGGGAAATATGCAGCACATGGGCATCCCCCAGACTTTCCGGCACCACGCCCGCGCCATCCATGACGGCGCTGACGCACCGGACACCGCCGGCAGCATAGATCCTGCGGATCTTTCCGTAGCCCGGCTCCTCCACCGCGTAGATCTGATCCCGACCCAGCAGCTGGATCAGAAGATTGTAAAGAAAGTCCGTACCGGCACCCATCACGATGCTCTCCGGGTCTACCCGCATCCCCCGAAAATCCGCCAGATGCCGGGCAATGGCTCTTCGCAGTGACAGCAGACCCTGGTTGGGAAGGCTGTGGAGCAGCTCCCGGCCATGAGAGCGCATCACCTGCCGCTGCAGCTGATTCCATACGGAAAAGGGGAAGCCCGCAGGGCCATTGGCGGTCAGATCCAGCAAAAATTCCGGCTGCGCCGGCTGCGCTTCCGGCTCCGGCAGCACAACGCTCCGTGGACGCGTCACCTGCTCCACAAAATAGCCCACCTTTTCCCGGGAGCATATGTAACCCTCGGAAAGCAGCTGCTGATAGGCATTCTCCACGGTGATCTTGCTCACCTCCAGATGCTCCGCCAGCGCCCGCTTGGAGGGCAGCTTCTCTCCCGGTGCCAGCTCTCCGGACAAAATGGAGGCACGGAGGCTGCGGTAGAGGGATTCGTAGAGGGGAAGACCCGGTGCTTTTTTCAGCTCATAGGTTAACATAACACTTATGCTCCCTGTTCCCGGAAAAATTCCCGGATTTGCCCTTCTTCAGCACGGAGCGTACCCTGCTGGAAGCCGGGCTTGCCGCCGCCACGGCCGTTCAGCGCGCCATTCAACGCCTTGCCCATGGGCCGCAGATCCAGCGCCCGGCTGGCGATGCAGTAGCCATAGCTGCCATCGGGCTGCCGGGAAAGCACCGCGGCAAAGCCGGCGCATTTGCCGGCGATCTTATCCGCCAGAGAGCGCAGCTGGCCGCCGGTAAGAGCCTCTTCAATATGCAGGACATTTTCTTGGTTTACATAACTTTCTGCTGTGATCTCCAGCAGCTTTTCCTGCAGCTGGACATTGCGGTATTTTTCCGCCGCCAGCGCTTCGCTGAAGCGCACCGCCGCCTCTCCCGTCTCCAGCATCCGGGCGGAGAAGGTCTGGGAGACCAGCCGATTCTGGCGGAAGATCTCCTGCAGGTATTCCATGGCCCGGCGGCCGCAGGCCACCTCCATGCGCACACCTGCGTGGAACTTGACGCAGGAAACGATCTTGATGAGGCCCACCTGCCCCGTGGTGGCAGTATGGATGCCGCAGCAGGCGCAGCTGTCATAGCCCGGGACCTGGACGATCCGCACCGGCCAGGGCAACGCACGCTTGGTGCGATAGACCACCGTGGGCAGCTCCTCGGGAGACGGCACCCAGCAGCGCAGGGGGATATCCTTCCACACCGCCTCGTTGGCCATGGTCTCGATCCGCTCGATGGCATCCGCAGGTACCGGCCCGTCGAAATCCACTTCCATCAGATGCTTGCCCACATGGAAACCGGAGTTGGCATAGCCAAACATATCATGGATGATGCCGGAGATGATATGCTCGCCGGTATGCTGCTGCATCAGATCAAACCGTCGTTCCCAATCGATGCGCCCATGTACGGTGCTGCCCACCGGGAGCATCCCGTCGCACCGATGGATGACCTGTTCTCCTTTTTCCTGCACATCCAGCACCCGGACATCGCCCAGGCTGCCCAGATCGCAGGCCTGGCCGCCGCCTTCGGGATAAAAGGCGGTCTGATCCAAGGTGATCTCATATCCCCCGTCCACCGGGGTGCAGGACAGCACCTGGGCAGAAAATTCTGTAAGGCTGCCGTCTTCGTAGTAAAGCTTGCGGGTCTGCATGAAGGTTCCTCCCGGAATGATTTGATTTCATTTTAACCGATGACAGACCGTGGCGCAAGGTATTTTCTCCCGGAAAGGATAATTTTCCGCCATCCGTGAAAAATAAGCACGAAAGGAAGGGAAACCCTATGAAACAGGAAGAGAAAAAGCCTATTCCCTGGGAAGTCACGGATCCCAAGCCTCCGGTGATCCGCTCCGGCCACATGGAAAACCGCCGGGAGAACTGATCCGTTGCATAAGCGCAACGCACCTATACGCCTCGTAGGGGCGGCCATTGGCCGTCCGTTACCCCTGTGCGATATCCCACAGGCGGACGAGCAATGCTCGCCCCTACGATGGCTACGCATCCCATCTTGGCCCCCTCGTTATGAGGGGGCTGTCGAATTGCCGAATTTAGGCAATTCGACTGGGGGAGTTAACTCCCTCCGACCTCGCTAACGCTCGGCCACCTCCCTCAAAACGAGGGAGGCAAGTCGGGCGGTCAATGACCGCCCCTACGAGAGCAACACATCTTTTCGTAGGGGAGGCGTTCCGCCTCCCGCAAACGGGACGGGAAACCCGTCCCCTACGAGGGCAACGCACCAACGGAAACGCTGTAGGGCGGGGGTTCACTCCCGCCGGTGGATCTACATCGTAGATCCACATCGCCGCAGGCGATCATTTTGCACCCGCGGCGGGACCAAGGAAGCGCCCTACATGCGCCATCGTAGATGCAAAATCGGCATCACGGAAAGAGGGAATTTATCTTGGGATACATGAATTTCCCAAAAGGGGGAAATACTAGCCGGGAAAAGGCGGTGTATCAATTGAAGGAATTCAGCTGCGGTACAAAGATCATATCCGGCACCGGGGCGGTGTCGGCACTGGAAACCATGGGTGCAAAGCGGCTGCTGCTGGTGACAGATCCCTACTTCGTCACCAACGGCACGGCACAGCGGATCGCCCAGGCGGCAAAGGCGCAGGCGGTGGAGATCTTCCACCGGGTGGAGCCGGATCCCACGGTGACCCTCACGGCGGAAGGAACGGCATTGGTAAAGGAATTCAGCCCCGACATGATCGTGGCTCTGGGCGGCGGCAGCGCCATGGATTGCGCCAAGGCCATGGCCTACTTCAGTGGCCTGCCGGTGCGCCTGGTGGCCATCCCCACCACCTCCGGCTCCGGCTCAGAGGTGACCGATTTCGCGATCCTGACCCACAACTCCGTAAAGCATCCCCTGGTAGATCCCAAGCTACGCCCGGAGGCGGCGATTTTGGACGATGCCCTTTTGCAGACTTTGCCTTCTGCCCTCATTGCGGACACAGGCTTTGATGTGCTGACCCATGCACTGGAGGCCTTCGTAGCCCGGGACGCCTCTCCCATCACCGACGCCCTGGCAAAGGAGGCCTTCTGCCGGGTGTTTGCGGATCTGCCCGCCTCCTTCGGTGGGCTGACCCAGGTGCGGCTGGGGATCCACGCAGCCTCCACCATGGCGGGCATGGCCTTCACCCAGGCGGGTCTGGGTCTGTGCCATGCCATGGCGCACAGTTTGGGCGGAAAATTCCACCTGCCCCACGGGCGGCTCAACGCCATCCTCCTGCCGGCGGTGATCCAGCGCAATGCCCACGCTGCCATGGACAAGTACGCAAGGCTGGCCCGGGCGGCGGGTCTGGGCGGCAGCGCCGATGCCATCGCTCTTCGGAATTTGAAAAACGGGCTGATCCGCCTGCGCCGGGAGCTGCATCTGCCCCAGACGCTTGCCCAGGCAGGGGTAGATCCCCGGCAGGTATGGCGGGAGCGGGAGGCGCTGGTGACAGCGGCGCTGGAGGATCCCTGCTGCGCCACAAATCCTATGCCTGTGGAAGCTTTTATGGTGCGGGACATTCTGGAGGAGGTCACCGGCCATGTCTGAGCAGCTGCTCAGCGTGGGGCTGGATGTGGGGACCACCACCACCCAGCTGATCGTATCCCGGCTGACGCTGGAAAACCGGGCCTCCGGCTTCGCAGTACCCCATATGCAGATCGTGGATCGTAAGATCCTCTACGAAAGCGATGTGCATTTTACCCCACTGGTGGGGGATTCTCTGGTAGATGGGGACGGGATCCGGCGTTTGGTGGCAGCGGAATACCAAAAGGCCGGCATTCGCCGGGAGCAGGTGGATACCGGGGCAGTGATCGTCACCGGAGAGACCTCCCGGAAGGAAAATGCCGAAAGCGTGGCAAGGGCGCTGTCGGAATTTGCCGGGGATTTTGTGGTCACCACTGCAGGCCCTGCTCTGGAGAGCGTTCTGGCTGCCCGGGGTGCCGGTGCGGTGGCCTTCAGCGAAGCAACAAACGCGCCGGTGCTGCACATGGACATCGGCGGCGGCACCGCCAATCTGGCGCTGCTCCGGGACGGAAAGATCCTCCGGGCTGGCTGCATGAATGTGGGCGGCAGGCTGATCAAGCGGGATAAAACCGGGGCGATCACCTATGTTTCCCCGGTAATAGAAAAGTTATGTAAACTAAAACCGGGAGATATCCCATCTCCCTCCCAGCTGCGGGAGCTGGCCGGGCTGCTCACCCGGGGCTTGGAGATGGCAGCAGGACTGCGGCCGGCGGATATGCTTCTGGATGTGCTGTGGACAAAAGAATGCGGCCCGGTGTGGGAGCTGCCCAAGTCTGGGGCGGTGATTTCCTTCTCCGGGGGCGTAGCGGATTGCATCGCCGCAGCGCTGCCGCCGGATCAATTTGGGGACATCGGCCCCCAGCTGGGCAGCGCCATCCGGGACAGTCTTCTGTGCGCCGGAGCTTACCGTATCGGCAGCCAGACCATCCGGGCCACGGTCATCGGTGCCGGCTGCCACAGCGCAAGCCTCTCCGGCAGCACGGTGTACTGCGCCGGGGCGCGGCTGCCGGTAAAGGATCTGCCCGCGGTGGTGCTGACGGAAAAGGAGCAGGATCTGCCCCCGGAGAAATTGGGAAACACGCTGCGGGAAAAGCTTTCCCGGCAGGATGGGCCGTCGGTGATCGCGCTGCAGGGGTTTGCTTCCCCCGGCTACAGCCAGGTGTGCCGCCTGGCTGAGGGGATCGCCAAAGGGATCACGGGGCGGCAGGTATATCTGGCGCTGATGCAGGATATGGCAAAGGCGCTGGGGCAGGCATTGGCTTTGCGGCTGCCGGAGGGCAGCAGCATCGTCTGCCTGGACGGAGTTCCCCTGGCGGACGGCAGTTATCTGGACATCGGCAAGCCTGTGGGGCCCTGCCTGCCGGTGGTGATCAAAACCCTGATCTTTGAGCGGTGAAATATCGGGTAATTGTATTGCAGCCAAGCCTCCCTTGTGCAAAGGGAGGTGCCCCGAAGGGGCGGAGGGATTGTCACAGCATTGTACCACACAATCCCCCAGTCAGCCTGTTCGGCTGACAGCCCCCTTTACACAAGGGGGCCTTTAGGCGCTCCCGCGCCGACGCGCTAATCTGAAATTTTGCAGGAGGTAACCATGATACTCAAGACGGTACTTTCGGGAAAAACATACGCCTTCCGGGACATCAAGCAAGTCCTGGCCAAGGCCAACGAGGAAAAGACCGGCGATCGCCTTGCCGGTCTGGCGGCGGAATCCGCCCAGCAGCGGGTCGCTGCCAAGGTGGTGCTTTCGGCACTGAAGCTGGAGGATCTGCGGGAAAACCCCGCCGTCCCCTATGAGGAGGACGAGGTGACCCGGATCATCCAGGATGATGTGAACACCCCCACCTATGAGCGTATCCGCCGTTGGACGGTAGCGGAGCTTCGGGAATGGATCCTGGACGACGCCACCACCGGCGATGATATCCGCAAGCTCAGCCGGGGTCTGACCTCGGAGATGGTAGCGGCGGTGGCGAAGCTGATGAGCAATCTGGATCTCATCTACGCCGCCAACAAGATCACCGTCACCGCCCATTGCAACACCACCATCGGTCTGCCCGGCACCCTTTCCTGCCGCCTGCAGCCCAACCACACCACCGACGATCCCGACGGCATCACCGCCTCCGTTCTGGAGGGGCTGAGCTTCGGTGCCGGTGACGCGGTGATCGGTCTGAATCCGGTGACCGACAGCCCGGAGCAGGTGGGCAAGGTGCTGCGACGCTTCCAGGAGATCAAGGAGCATTGGGCCATCCCCACCCAGATCTGCGTCCTGGCCCATGTGACCGCCCAGATGAAGGCCGTCCGGGCCGGCGCGCCCTGCGATCTGATCTTCCAATCCATCGCAGGCTCAGAAAAGGGCAACGCCGCCTTCGGCTTCAACGCGGCAACGATCGCCGAGGCCCGGGAGCTTTTGCTGCGGGACGGCACGGCGGAAGGGCCCAATGTGATGTATTTCGAGACCGGACAGGGATCGGAGCTTTCTTCCAATGCCCATCACGACACCGACCAGGTGACCATGGAGGCCCGGTGCTATGGCTTTGCCAAGCGCTTCCAGCCCTTCCTGGTGAACACGGTGGTGGGCTTCATCGGCCCGGAGTATCTGTACGATGCCCGACAGGTGACCCGTGCCGGTCTGGAGGATCACTTCATGGGTAAGCTCACGGGCATCTCCATGGGCTGCGATTGCTGCTACACCAACCACATGAAGGCGGATCAGAACGACATCGAGAATCTGGCGGCGCTGCTGACCATGGCCGGGTGCAACTATTTTATGGGCATCCCCCACGGGGACGACATCATGCTCAACTACCAGACCACCGGTTTCCGGGAAACGGCTGCCCTGCGGCAGCTGACGGGCAAGACCGCCATCCCGGAATTCCAGCGGTGGCTGGAGAAGATGGGGTTTGTGGAAAACGGCATGCTCACCCCCAAGGCCGGCGACGGCTCCAGCTTGCTGTTTTGATAATTTAGACTTTGCCAGGCAGTTCGGTATACGCCTTGGCCCCCTCGTTTTGAGGGGGCTGTCAGGCGAACAGCCTGACTGGGGGAGTTGAAACAGGTATTTTTTAACTCCCTCAGTCACAAAAACCGGTTGCGAAGAGCCGTTTTTTGTGCCAGCTCCCTCAAAACGAGGGAGCCGAGGGCGCTCCGCGCCAAAGCGCCAAATTAAGATTTTGCAGGAGGTCACAATGGAAGCAATGGAATTACAGGCAGTGACGGAGGCGGTGCTGCGCTCACTGTTTGTGGAGCTGGAAGCCTCCGGGCGGCATGTGCATGTGACGGCCCAGCAGGCGACCCGGCTCTTCGGTCACGGCCTGACCCCTCAGCGTCCTCTGTCCCAGCCGGGGCAATTCCTGGCCCAGGAGCGGGTCACGGTCATCGGCCCCAAGGGGCGCTTTGAAAATGTGGCCGTCCTCGGCCCGGAACGGAAGGAAGCCCAGGTGGAGCTTTCTCTCACCGACGGACGCTCCCTGGGCATCACACCCCCGGTGCGGCTCTCCGGGGACACCGACGGCACCCCCGGAGCGGTGCTGGAAGGCCCACAGGGGCAGGTAAGCATCCCCAGAGGCGTGGTGGCGGCCAAGCGCCACATCCACATGACCCCGGAGGACGCCGCCCGCTTCGGCGTAAAGGACGGACAGACGGTAAAGCTGCAGACCTACACCCAGCGGCCGGTGATCTTTGAAGATCTGGCGGTGCGGGTCAGCAAGGATTTCGCCACCTTCGTCCATCTGGACTACGACGAGGCCAACGCCTGCGGCTTCCAGAAGGGAGATCTGGGGAGGCTGCTGCCATGATCCGGGCGCTGCTGGTGGGAAATGAGCCGCCTCACCCCCTGGGATATAGTTATGTAAACCAACCGCCCTATGATGCCGTGGTCATCGGCTCGTTAGAGCTGCATCAGCTGCTGCGTTTCCGGGACGGCCCGGCGCTGCAGGCGTTGGCCGAGGGCAAGACGGTGCTGCTGTACACCCCGGGATTGCCGGAAGCGCCGAAAAACCGGGCGCTGGCCGCCTCCCTGGCCTCGGCCCAGCGGGAGCTGAAGAACTGGGGCGTGATCTTCACCGATGGGGGCAGAAAGCGGCTGATCACCGCGGAGGAGGCCCGGCATCTGCGCAGCTGCGGACAAAAACCCGCAAAGGACGCGGTGATGACGCCCCTGGCAAAGGAGATTTTGGAGGGAACGGAATGAAGATCGGAACAGTAACAGGCTCCGTATGGGCCACCCGGAAAGCACCCTGCCTGCAGGGGCAGACCTTTCTGGTGGTGGCGGTGGATGCCCAGACGGTGGTGGCTGCGGACCAGGTAGGTGCCGGCGTGGGGGATCACGTGCTGCTGGCCACCGGCACGGTGGCATCCCGCTACTGTATGGATGCCCCCATCGACGCCGCCGTGGTGGCCATCCTGGATCCAAAAGGATTGAAGACGGAGCGGTAAATCGGGATTTAGCGCACACCTTGCGGTGATACTGTAGGGCGGGGGCTTGCTCCCGCCGGTAGATTTACAAAGTAAATCTACATCGCCTCAGGCGATCATCATGTATATCCCTGTAGAAAAATCGAAAATGTACCATTTTCGGCGGCGGGAGCAAGCCCCCGCCCTACGAAAAGACTGTGCGACAAATGGAAATTTGAAATCAGGTGAAACGATGAACAAACAGGAATTGAGCGCCATGGTATCCCAGATCCTGTCCCAGCTGGATCTGCGTCCCATGGTCAAATCGGAGCATCCCCCCGCAGATCCCGGCCCGCAGCAAGCCGATGCCGGTCTTCGGGATGGGGATTTCGTGCCGGATGTGACGGCATTGGATCTGCGCAAGCTCTATCTGACGGAAAATGCCGCCGATGCTGACAGCTTTCGCCGGCTGAAGGCCAAAACTCCCGCGCGCCTTGGCAGCGGCAGAGCCGGCTGCCGGTACAAGACCCTGACCATGCTCCGCTTCCGGGCGGATCACGCGGCGGCCCAGGACGCGGTCTTCTCCCAAGTCCCGGAGGGCTTCGCGGAAAAGAACGGCCTGCTCTCCCTGCAGACCTGCTGCGCCGACAAGGAGGAGTATCTCACCCGCCCGGATCACGGCCGCTGCTTTGATGAAGAAAATCAGCAAAAGCTGCGCAGCGCCATTCCCGGCAAGCCCCGGGTGCAGATCGTCATCGGTGACGGCTTATCCTCCGCGGCCATCCTGGCCAACGCCATGGATTGCATGGCCGCCATCCGGGACGGGCTGAAGGTCCGGGGCATCGAGACCGGGCAGGCGGTCTTCGTCCGCTATTGCCGGGTAGGTGCCGGCGATGCGGTGGGAGATGTGACCGGCTGCGAGCTGGTATGCGTCCTGGTGGGAGAGCGCCCCGGGCTGGTGACGGACAAGAGCATGTCCGCCTATATCACCTACCGGCCCCACACCGGCGTATCCGAATCTGCCCGCACCGTGGTGAGCAATATCCATGCCCAGGGCACGCCCGCGGTGGAGGCCGGCGCCCATATCGCCCAGCTTATCGAGACAATTCTGCAAAAGAAGGTCTCCGGCGTGGGGCTGCATCTGGAGAATGGCGCATGATCCCGGTGAAGATCCTGGCGGTGCGGTATCTTCCCAATGCCGCTCCGGAGCTTTCCAAAGGGCTGGGAGTGCCGG
Organism: Faecousia sp.; assembly: GCA_045129455.1. GTDB lineage: Bacteria > Bacillota > Clostridia > Oscillospirales > Oscillospiraceae > Faecousia. The sequence goes on from JBGVJN010000065.1 coordinate 14,938, forward strand.
AGGGATACCCTTCTCTGGCCATGCTCACCACTGATTGCGACGATGCCACCTATATCGCCCTGGACGAGGCCACCAAGGCCGCCGATGTGAAGGTCTGCTACAGCCGCAGCTTCTATGCCGGCGCTGCCAACGCCTCCACGCCCTATGCCGGGGAGGTTATCGGCATTCTGGCAGGACCTACTCCCGGTGCGGTGCGCAGCGGCATGGACGCCGCCATCGCGGCTCTGAAGCGGCTGGGCTTTGAGGAAGCCGCCGGCGTTCCCTACCTTGCCCATACGGTCAGCAGCTGCGGCAGCTTCCTCGCCTCCGAGGCCGGGGTGGCCCAAGGCGCAGCGCTGGCGTACCTCATCGCGCCGCCCCTGGAGAGCATGTATGCTATGGATGCGGCCATGAAAGCCTCGGATGTAATGTTATGTAAACTATATTCCCCTCCCAGTGAGACCAATTTCGGCGGCGGTCTGCTCACCGGCACCCGCAGCGCCTGTGCGGCGGCCTGCGAGGCCTTTGCCCGGGCGGTGGCGCAGGTGGCAGCATCGCCGGTGGACGGCTGACGGGAGTAAACATCAATCAACGAAAAGGAGTAGTAATTATGGACACCAATTCTCTGGGTATGATCGAAACAAAGGGCCTCATCGGCGCCATTGAAGCCGCCGATGCCATGGTCAAATCTGCCAATGTGCAGTTGGTAGGCAAGGAGCAGGTGGGCGGCGGTCTGGTGACCGTGATGGTCCGGGGTGATGTGGGCGCCGTGAAAGCAGCCACCGATGCCGGCGCTGCCGCGGCGGAAAAGGTGGGTGAGCTGATCTCTGTGCATGTGATCGCCCGTCCCCACACGGAGGTGGACGCGATCCTGCCCAAGGATCGCCGCAGCGGCCCCGCGCCTAAGGCCTGATGCTCTACACGGAGACCGCCGCCCGGGACAACATCCGAAACCGGGACGGCAAGCGTGTATTTTATCTTGGCAAGCAGGATCAGCTGACCCCGGGGGCAAGGGATCTGCTCAGCCGGGAACGGGTGCAGATCCTGCCGGCGGAGGAGGCACGGCCGGAGCAATACCGGCTACTGAGCGGCGGATTTGTAACGGAAAAGCCGGAGCATATGACCCATCTGAACGCACAGGTGCTGGTGCGCAAGACCCATCCCAGGATCCTGTTTCGGGGAAAGATGGATCTGCTGGAAGCGGAAATAATGTTATGTCAACTTGAATGCCCGGCATTTTCCGACGAATTAGGGCAGATCCTGGCTCTTGCCCGGAAGCTGATCCGCTGCGATGTGCTGGAAGAGCCGGTGCAGGAGGAGTGCCTGTGTGGACTGAGCCAGCAGCAGCTGCGAAGCCACAGCCACTTCCCTCAGGAGTATTACGGCCAGCCACACTTTATGCCCGACGCGAAGGACGGGCGGGAACTTCTGCTGCTGAACCGATGCCGGTGCGTGGCACGGCAGGCGGAATTGGCAGCGGTGGAGGCCTTTTCCGACCGGGAGGGCAACCCCACCCGGCCGGATATCCTCCAGGCGCTGAACCGGATGAGCAGTATGCTCTATATCCTCATGATCCGCAGGAAAAAGGAAACTTAAATTGGAGTTTATCGCGGGCGCAAATAGCTTCCCCCAAGGGGGAAGGTATCGGCGTTGCCGCGCCTGCATAACAGCTCGTATTCCAGGAAGGAGAGATACAATGTCTGCCCATGAAATACTCATCGCGGTGATGGCGGTGTTTGCGCTAGCCGGGGCGCTGGACCGGATCTTCGGCAACCGTCTGGGCCTGGGCAAGGAATTTGAAAGCGGCATTCTGGCCATGGGTTCTCTGGCCATGGCCATGGTGGGCGTGATCTGCCTGGCCCCGGTGCTGGCAAGGGTGCTGCGGCCGGTGGTAGTGCCGGTATTTTCCTTTTTGGGGGCAGACCCAGCCATGTTCGCCGGCACGATCCTGGCCTGCGATATGGGCGGCGGATCCCTGGCCCTGGAGCTGACGGAGGACCCTCAGGCTGCCATGCTGGGCGGCGTGCTTACCGGCTCCATGCTGGGCGCTACCGTAGTGTTCACCATTCCGGTGGCCATGGGCATCCTCTCCGAGGCTGACCGGCCGGCCATGGCCAAGGGCATCCTGTGCGGCATCGTCACCATCCCCCTGGGCATTCTGGCAGGCGGCCTGGTGGCAGGTTTTCCCGTAAGGATGGTGCTTCGGAATCTGCTGCCCATCGTGGTGATCGCGGGGCTGATCGTCCTCGGCCTGTGGCGCTGGGAAAAGGCCATGATCCGGGGTTTCGGCTGGTTCGGTATGGGCATCACGGCGCTGATCACCGCAGGCTTGGCGGCAGCCATTTTCCAGGAGTTGACCGGCTGGGTGCTGATCCCGGGCATGGCGCCCATCAGTGAGGGGTTTGCCACCGTCGGCGCCATCGCCATCGTGCTGGCGGGAGCGTTTCCCCTGGTCTTCGTGATCACGAAGCTGCTGCGAAAGCCTCTTTTGAAGCTGGGACGGCTGCTGGGTATCAACGATACCGCCGCGGCGGGTCTCATCGCCACTCTGGCCAATTCCATCGCCACCTTCGGCATGGTGAAGGACATGGACGAACGGGGCAAGGTGGTCAATATCGCCTTCGCAGTATCGGCGGCCTTCGTGTTTGGGGATCACCTGGGCTATACCGCCGGCTTTGCGCCGGATATGCTCCCGGGGATGATCGTGGGTAAGCTGGCAGGCGGCATCACCGCCGCAGCCCTGGCCTTGCTGCTGACAAGGAAAGAAAAATGATGCACCATACCTTCCCCCTCGGGGGAAGGTGCCCCAGTGCGAGCACTGGGGCGGATGAGGGGAAATACCTATAAGATCACAAACGCAGAATGCCTTGCAAGTTACCCCTCATCAGTCACAAAAATCGGTTCCGAAGAGCCGCTTTTTGTGCCAGCTTCCCCCCAGGGGGAAGCTATAGGGCGCTACCGCGCCGGATCAGAAAAATGACATCAACAAAACCAAGGAAGTGAAACAATGGAATTTGACAAGGATTTGGCGGCGCGGCAGGAGGCTCGGCTTCTGTGCCGGCAGGCGGAAGCCGCCCAAAAGCAGCTGGCGCAAATGGATCAAGGGAAGCTGGATGCCATCGTCACCGCCGTGGCGAAGGCCTTTTCTGCTGCCGCCGTGGAGCTGGCGGAGCTGGCCGTCCGGGAGACAGGCTTCGGAAATTCCGAAGACAAGGTGACCAAAAACCGCTTTGCAAGCTCCACGGTGCTGTCCGCCGTGAAGGATATGAAGACCGTGGGTATCCTGCGGGAAGATCCCCAGGCGCGGCTATGGGAGATCGGCGTACCGGTGGGGCTGATCGCCGCCATCGTTCCCAGCACAAACCCCACCTCCACCGTGTGCTATAAGGCCATCATCGCACTGAAATCCGGCAACGCCATCGTGTTTTCCCCCCACCCCAAGGCGGTGGAATGCACCCTGCGGGCAGCCAGGATCGTAGCTGCCGCAGCAGAAAGCGCCGGCGCGCCGGCAGGCTGCGTCGGCTGCCTCAGCCTTGCCTCCATGGCCGGCTGCCAGGAGCTGATGGCCGCCCCGGAGGTAAAGCTGATCCTGGCCACCGGCGGCCCCGGTATGGTCAGAGCCGCCTATTCCTCGGGCAAACCCGCCATTGGCGTGGGTGCGGGCAACGGCCCGGCTTATATCCACCACAGCGCCGATGTGAAAAAGGCGCTGGAGCGCATCGCCCGGTCGAAAAGCTTCGATTTCGGCACGGTATGCGCCTCTGAGCAGAGCATCATCGTGGAAAAATCCATGGAGCAGGCCGTCCGTGAGGAAGGAAAACGCCAGGGTTTCTATTTTATGTCAACCGAAGAGGCAGGCAAGCTGGCCGCCCTGCTCTTCAAGCCCAACGGAACACTGAACCCCCAGATCGTGGGCAAAAGCGCCCATGCCCTGGGCCAGATGGCGGGCTTCTCCGTTCCCGGCGGCACCAGGGTGCTGGTAGCCCGGGAGCAGGAGGCAGGCCCCACCCGGCCTTACTCCATGGAAAAGCTCTGCCCGGTGCTGGCGTTTTTCGTGATGGACAGCGAGGACGCGGTGCTTCAGAAAGCCATTGAAGTGCTGACCCACGAGGGCAGCGGCCACACCTTCGCCATCCATGCGGAGGATCGGGATGTGATCCGGAAATTTGCCCTGCAGATCCCCGTTTCCCGGTTTTTGGTGAATACTCCGGCGGCGCTGGGCGGCATCGGGGCTACTACAGATCTGTTTCCGGCACTGACTCTGGGCTGTGGTGCCGTGGGCGGCAGCAGCTCGTCCAACAATATTTCCCCGCTGGATCTGATCAACATCCGCCGGGTGGCCTGGGATCACGAGCAGGCAGAACAGGCGGCTCCCGTCGTGGATGACCGGCTGGTGGAGCTGCTCACCGCCAGAATTCTGGAGCAGCTGCGCTAATTTTCCTTCGTATGTGGGTGAGCAACGCTCGCCCCTACAATGGCAGCGCACCTATGGAACACCGTAGGGCGGGGCCTTGGTCCCGCCGCAAAAGGCCCCCCTCTGACGAGGGGGCTGTCGCCGCCGTACGGCAGTGACTGGGGAGTTAACTCCCTCCGTCTTCGCCTTGCGGCGAAGCCACCTCCCTCAAAACGAGGGAGGCAAGGCGGGCGGTCGATGACCGCCCCTACGAGGGCAGCGCACCGCATACCTTCCCCCGGGGGGAAGGTGGCACGGCGCCAGCCGTGACGGATGAGGAATGCGGGCGGAAACCTAACAAAAAGCAAACCGTACCAGGCTTCATCCCGCGTCCGACATCTCGCCGTTCCTCACCCGTCTTTTTCGATCCTCCTTCGTCGGCTCGAAAAATCCACCCTCCCCCCGGGGGAGGGTATAGGCGGACGAGCAATGCTCGCCCCTACGAGGGCAACGCACCTATGGAACACTGTAGGGCGGGGGTTTACTCCCGCCGGTGGATCTGCATCGCAGATCCATATCGCCGCAGGCGATCATTTCACATCAGCGCCGGGGGCGAAAAAAAGTGCGATGGGTAAACCATCGCACTTTTATTTACATCATAGGCTTGATCTTCTGCCGGTAGATGCGGCAGTAGAAGAACAGGGTCACCGCGACGCTGACCACTTCCGCAATGGGGAATGCCCACCACACCAGGGTCACCTCGCCAGTCATGCTCAGCAGCCATGCCGCCGGCAGCAGCACCAGCATCTGGCGGCACAGGGAGGTGATGGTAGAGTAGATGCCATCGCCCAGAGCCTGGAAGCTGGCGCTGAGGGCAATGCCGATGGCCGCCATGGGGAACGCCAGGCTGATGATCCGCAATGCGCTGCGGCCAATGCGCAAAAATTCTGCCGTGGGATTGAAGATGCCCAGCAGCACATCCGGCAGCAGCTGGAAAGCAGCAAGTCCCAGGAGCATCACACACATGGCTGTGACCGCAGAGCGCAGCAGCGTACCGGTGATGCGCTTGGGATTCCGGGCGCCGTAATTGTAGGCGGCGATGGAAATGGTAGCATTGTTGATGCCGAACAGAGGCATAAAGAAGAAGCTCTGGAGCTTGAAATAGATACCGAATACGCCGGTAGCCGTCTCCGTGGGATCCAGGCCCTGGAGGATCTGGTTCATGCTGAAGTTCATCACCGATCCGATGGCCACCATGACGATGGAGGGGACACCTACCATCAAAATGGGGCGGATGGCAGCGGCGGAGGGCTTGCAGTACTTCCAGCCGAACTGCACCTCGGGATTGCGTGTCAGATTGAAGATCACCGCCAGAATCGCGGCGATCCACTGGCCGATGACCGTGGCGACGGCAGCGCCGGCGATACCCATGGCAGGGATGCCCAGCCATTCCACACCAAAGATGAACACCGGGTCCAGCAGGATATTCACCACCGCGCCGGTGCCCTGGGTGATCATGGTATACACCGTCCGTCCGGAGGACTGGAGCAAACGCTCACCCAGCACCTCCACAAAGATACCCAGGGCGCCGCAGCAGCAGATGGCAGTGTAGATGGCGCCGCCCTCCACCGTTTCCGCCACTTCGGACTGCACGGCAAAGTAAGGCCGGGCGCCGAAAATGCCGAACAAGGCAAACAGCACCGTCACCACACCCACCAAAAATACACCGTTGCCGGCGGCACGGTTGGCTGTATCCTGGTTGTTTTCGCCCAAAGACTTGCTCAGCAGGGAATTGACACCCACGCCGATGCCGGTGGCGAAGCCGATCTGAATATTTTGAATGGGAAATGCCAGGGACAGGGCCGTCACCGCACTGGGAGAGATCTGAGAAACATAGATACTGTCCACCACATTGTAAAGGGCCTGCACGATCATGGCGATGATCATGGGCAGCGCCATATTGAAAAGCAGCTTGCCCAGGGGCATGGTGCCCATCTTATTGGCTCCCGCCGGGAGCTTTCTCTGATTTTCCATAAAGTATCCTTTCGTAAAACCTAACTCACGATATTATATCGTACTTTCGCCTATTATGCAATACGGCAGCAAAAAATGGCACGGACTTGCCATCCGTGCCACAGTATTTACTCCGGGTCAATGCAGCTCCGAGATCCGGGCTGCCACCGCAGAGGGAAGGGCCTCAACCAGGGCTTCCAAAAATTCGATCACTCTGCGCATTCATTTTCACCTCCTTTGACATTCATTTCCCATATCAGCCAGCCGGCAAGTCCCATGCTCAGCATAAAGCTGACCGGCGTAAACAGCGTATTCCATAAACCCAGGCTTGCGTGCAGGGCCAGGCACAGACCCAGACCCAGCAGCGCACCCGCAATGGGGAACAGGATCCTCAGGACGCTTTTCATGGCGATCACCTCAAAGCATCTCCAGAATGGCACGCTTGGGTCTGGCACCCAGGGCCTTGCTGACCACCTTGCCGTTTTTCATCACCACCAGCGTGGGGATGCTGGCGATGCCAAACCGGGCAGCCAGCTCCGGCTGCTCATCCACATTGATCTTCGCCACCTTGATATCCTCCCGCTCCCGGGCGATCTCCTCCACGATGGGAACGACCATACGGCAAGGGCCGCACCAGGGGGCCCAGAAATCCAGCAGCACGGGCTTATCGGCATTCAGGACTTCCTGAGAAAAATTTTCACGGTTAATATTCATAGCAGACATTGTTTTGTCCTCCTTACTGTTTCTTTGTAGCCTCATTATAGCAAGGAGAAATTCCCAGTTCTGTGATTTTGTCACATAACCGCAGGGCGATTTACCACAGGCGGACGAGCAATGCTCGCCCCTACGAGTGCAGCGCACCTTATACCTTCTCCCGGGGAGAAGGTGGCACGGCGATAGCCGTGACGGATGAGGAATGCGGGCGGTAACCTAACGATTAACACACTGTACCAGGCTTCTTCCCGTATCCAACATTTCGCCATTCCTCTCCCGCCCCCCTTCGGGGGCACCCTCCCCCCGGGGGAGGGTATAGACGGGCGGTCGATGACCGCCCCTACAAAGGCGACGCACCAAGACCGTGTCATTGCGAGGCCCATCGGGCCGTGGCAATCTCCCGGTACAATTTTACGGCCACATAGGCACCGATGAAGAGGCGACACCCTACCGGGAGATTCCCACGGACGGCAAAGCCGTCCTCGGAATGACATATTTTTTACATGCCGCATCGATTTTTACACATCCCGCCCGTAAGGTTAAGGGAGGGTCAAGACCCTCCCCTACGATAATGCCATCTTGGCCCCCTCGTCTTGAGGGGGCTGGCAAAAATCTTTGATTTTTGACTGGGGGAGTGTCGCAAGGTTTTCATCACACTCCCTCCGACCTCGCTGACGCTCGGCCACCTCCCTCTATGAGGGAGGCAAGACGGGCGGTCGATGACCGCCCCTACAAGGCAGCGCACCTATGACCCGACACACCGCAAAAAAGGGAACGGCACACAGGCCGTTCCCTACGCATATATCGCACGGAATCCTTGTTGTTTTGCTCACGCAAACCCCTTGATCCGGAGCTGGGTAAGCTTCCCTTCGCCCGCCAGCTTGATGTAGCTGATCCCCTCCAGGGAGATCCTCGTCTCGTTGGTGGGGACTTCGTAGCTTCCGTCGGCGCGATAGCACACAACGGTGCAGCCACCCGGATTTTCCAGATACACTCCGGAGATATCCATCCCCTTATATTCCCCCAGATACAGCTTTGCCGTTTCTAGATTGATGTAAAGCTCCCGGTATTTTACCCGCTCCAGCAGCACCGTAGAATCCAGCGCATTGCACACAGGATACCAATTGATCTGGGAAACACCGGAAAGATCGGTCGTTACGGTCTCATAACCGGGACGGTCAAACAGATGCCGGTTTGCCTTCAGCCAGGGATAGAAATTGTCCAGCACATCCGCGCCATAGGCAGCTTTCAGCACCTGGATCTGCTGAGCAGCCGGGCTAAGGTCGGAGTCGCCGTGATTCTGGGCAAAAGGATACATGCTTTCAAAGGCGGGGATCCACCTGCTGTAATCTCCGTAGATCGCCCGGAGGTATGCCATAAAGCGGAATCCGATATTGTAGTTGCCGTTGCTGCATTCCAGTCTGTTCTCAAACCAATACTCCAGCGGATGCCGGAACAGCTCCCCATACTCCTCCTCTGTAAGCATCATGTTGTAAAGGGGATGGGCAGAGGTATCCAGATGGTAAGCCGTACCGGGATCGGTGCGCTCCAGCTCCAGCAGGGCCAAATAAGTGGTATATTCCGCAAATCCTTCGTTCAGAAGCTCGCTGTGGCACCATTCGCTTTGCCGATACATGAGCATATGACTCAGCTCATGAACAACGGCATAGTTACCGCTGAAAAACAAGTCGCCGGGAGCGATCTCCACATGCTGCTGTGCGGAAGCCTGTGCGCTGCCCAGCTCGCTGGTGGCAAGTCCCTGATACCAGTCCTGCCCCGCATAGAGATACTCTCTGGAGACCCGAATATGCACCTTGCCGTCGGGGAAGTTCTGTCTGGCATGGCCCGTGCCGTCCAGATCCAGACCGGAGACCTTCTCAATGGCTGCCGCAATGGCTTCCCCGGTGTGGGCCAGATGGCCGGGAACATAAATATTCTTGCCGATATCGAAGACCAGGGTGCCTGTACCGGTGGAAACAGGCGCTGTGGTGATATAGTCCCCCTGGGTGAAAACATGGGGATCTTCCTTGTGTGATCCCGTGCATTTTTCCCCGCAGGGCTCCTCAGCGCAGCCGGCGTTGACGCAAAGACCGCAGATGGGACATTGGCTTACGCAGCTATGGCCCTGGGCGGCTTCGGTGGACGGATGGGAGGAAGGCTCCTGATCCGCAGGCTGCGTGGAAGGCTCCGGGGTGGCAGGCTGCGTGGAAGGATCCTGCGTGGCTTCCTGGGGAGCAGACTCCTGGGTGGCATCCTGGGAAGCGTCGCTTGGGGTCGTCTGCCGAGTCGGGGGATCCTGGGGGCCGGTGGGTGCCTCCGGCATCCGGCCGCAGGCGGCACACAGGAGCATAGCCAAAAGCAGGAACATCAGCAGGCACTTTTTCATGGGTCACACTTCCTCTCAGACAATTCTACCTTTTATATACCACATCCGCGGCGGAAAAACAACCGCAAAGTTGCCCACCCGGTGGTATGCATCGGGCCCAAAAGGCTTCTCCTGGAGGAGAAGCTGGCATTTGCGAGGAACGAGCAAATGACTGATGTGGTGTAGGGTGCGAAGCACCCGTTACTATGCTGTGAGTCTACGCCTTGTGTCCCCTCATCCGCCCCCTTCGGAGGCACCTTCCCCCCAGGGGGAAGGTATGACAGGCGGTCGATGACCGCCCCTACGATAGGACCGACGAACCCCGTCTTGGCCCCCTCACAACGAGGGGGCTGTCGCCGCCGTATGGCGGTGACTGGGGGAGAGAAACCCCGATACATTTTCACTCCCGCCGGCCCTTCGGGCCACCTCCCTCATCAGAGGGAGGCAAGGTGGGCGGTCGATGACCGCCCCTACGAGAACATCGCACCTTTTCGTAGGGGAGGCGTTCCGCCTCCCGCAAACGGGAC
>JBGVJN010000066.1:0-3766 GCA_045129455.1 Faecousia sp.
ATTTGACCCGATTTTTGCTATTGCCGCCCGATTTGCCGCCCAAACAAAACAGCCTAATTCCGTCTATTTGCTACTAGAAACGAATACTTCCGAATGCCGTTTGGGCGCAAAAAAAGACTCGCTATCCTGAGATAGCAAGTCTTTCCTTATGGTTGCGGAGGCAGGACTCGAACCTACGACCTCCGGGTTATGAGCCCGACGAGCTTCCAACTGCTCTACTCCGCGATATGGGCGCATCTCTTGAATGCCTGAGTATTATAGCATGGGGGAGGCGGATTGTCAAGATGTTTTTTTGAAAAAGCGGGTCCGGTCTGATTTGCAGGCCGGACCCGGGGGGAAATCACTGGATTTTTGGGGATTACTTGCGGATCTGGGGCAGGGAAGCGGCGGCGACGGACTGGCCGACACGGCGGGTCTTTTCGTCGGGCAGCATGACTTCGCACTTCTTGGCCAGCTCCGGATACTCCTCAGCCAGAATGGAATTGCAGGTGTTCAGGATCAGGTCGCCGCCCTTGCCGGACATGACGCGGCCCATGAGCATCAGATGCTCGATGTCATAGAAGTGGGAGTAGAGAACCACGGTGTATGCCAGATACACGCCAATATCGTGGTAAATGTCCGCAGCACGGAGATCGTCCTCAGCCATGAGCTTCTGAACCACCTTCAGCTTCTCAGCGGGGGACAGCTCGGGGTCCAGCTCGATGCCGTTGCGGGGGGCCAGCTTGATGACGGCATCCTGGGAGAAGTACTTGCAGCCCACGCCAAAGTCGGTGGACCACTCGTCCTGCATGGCGTCCTCGCTCAGGTCAACGGGGGCGAAGGCCAGCTCGCTGATCCAGCCGCGCACGTTCTTGTCCGCGTCCACGTAGCCAACGGCCTCGGAAGTGCCCATGGCCAGGCCCATGATGTTGCCAGTGCCCAGGCCCATGGCACCTGCCAGAGCGGACACGTCGCCGTCGTTGGCAACCACGATGGGCACGTCACCGATCTCAGCGGCGGCGCGGTCGAAGCAGGTCTTGACCTCGTCCCAGCGGTCACGGGGGACCTTGTAGAAGATGGAGGAGATCATGGGAGCGTTGCCGATGAAGGTGCCGGCGGAGGAAACGCCGATGGCATCCACTCTGGGCATCTTGGAGGCAGCGGTGCGGAAGGCGGTGAGAATTTCGTTGTACTGATAGTTGGGATCGGGGTTCAGCTTGGGGAACCAGACAACTTCTTCGGAGTAGACGCACTCGCCGTCGATGACAGCGGAGACCTTCCGGTCAGATCCGCCGGCGTCGAAGCCGATGCGGCAGCCGTCCATGTGGCCGCCCAGAGGCTGGGAAGACTCGTTGGCGGCGGGGCAGGCCTCCAGAGGCAGGTCCAGAATCTCCAGGTCCACCTCATAGAGCTTATGGAAGAAGTCAAAGTCGAAGGCACGCTTGCCCTCGGCGGAGTAGTCCGCCTGGAGCTGCTTGGCGATCTCGGAAGCGCCGCAGATGGAGACCTTGAAGCCGCCGATGGACCACAGCAGGAACTTCACCATCCGCTCCACATAGCGGTAGTCGGCCTCGGCCATCTCAGGGGTGCCGTGGATGAAGGTGTGGCGGACAGAAACCTGGCCCTTGTCCCGCTCAACGGCAATGGCAATGGGTTTCTTTGCATTTTTCAGGTATGCATCCATCCAGACGCCGAAGGGGATAAAACCGGGATCCAGCTTGGGGGTATGCCGGGTGTTGTACTCAATTCCTAAATAGCGCATAGGATATCCTCCTTAATTTATGGCTTATGTCTACATTATAAGCGCTGCTGCGCTGTATGGCAATAGCAATATCAACTGTTTTTTGTCATAATTGATGATTTACGCAAAAAAGTGTGCCCGGAGGATTCCGGGCACACAGGGAATTCAGGAAAGCAGGAGCTTGTCGTCGGCTTCGTCGGAGCCGGAGGCCTGGCTGAACAGGTTCAGAAGCTGCTCCACAGTCAGGTGCTTCTTCTCCTCGCCGGACACATCCACCACGATATGGCCTTCGTACATCATGATCAGGCGGTTACCGTAGGCGATGGCGTCACGCATGTTGTGGGTGATCATCATGGTGGTCAGGTGGTCCTTCTCCACGATGCGCTGGGTGGCTTCCAGCACCTTGGCGGCGGTCTTGGGGTCCAGAGCGGCGGTGTGCTCATCCAGCAGCAGCAGATCCGGCTTCTGCAATGTGGCCATCAGCAGCGTCAGCGCCTGACGCTGGCCGCCGGACAGCAGGCCCACCTTGGTGGTCAGCCGATTTTCCAGCCCCAGATCCAGCGTCTTCAGCATTTCCCGGTAGGACTCGATCTCACGCTTGGGAACGCCCCACTTGAGGAAGGAACGGGGCTTGCCACGGCGGGCGGCGAGGGCAAGGTTCTCAACGATCTGCATATCCGCGGCCGTGCCGGTCATAGGGTCCTGGAATACCCGGCCCAGCATGGGCGCGCGCTGATGTTCACACAGACCAGAGATGTCTTTTCCGTCGATGAGGATGGCACCGGAATCCACGGGCCAGACACCAGCCACGGCATTCATCAAAGTAGACTTACCAGCACCATTGCCGCCGATAACGGTGCAAAAATCACCGTCCTGCAAAGTCAGACTCAAATTCTGAAGCGCTTTTTTCTCATTGATGGTACCGGCGTTAAAAGTTTTAGAAATATTACGAATTTCCAGCATAATTACTTGCCCTCCTTATTGAGCCTGGCGTTTTCCTTTGCAACACGGCTGAAGGAATTACGGCTTGCATTGCGCAGGTAGGGGATGGCAAGGAAGATTGCAACGACCACAGCGGTCAGCAGCTTCATGTCGTCTGCCGGAAATTTCAGCCACAGCACGAATACATACACCACATAGTAAATGACACCGCCCAGCACAACAAAGGTCAGCCGCAGCATAAAATTCAGGTGTTTGCCGAGGAAAGCTTCTCCCAAAACTTCACCAATGATAACCGCTGCCAGACCAATGACGATGGCACCACGGCCCATATTGATGTCCGCGAAGCCCTGATACTGGGAGAGAATACCGCCGGCAAGGGCAACCAGACCATTGCTGAGGGCAAGGCCGATTACCTTCATACGGTTGGTGTTGATGCCCTGTGCCCGTGCCATATTGGCATTGATGCCGGTTGCGCGGAGTGCCGAGCCGTGCTCGGTGCCCAGGTACATATACAGCAGAACCACCAGCACAGCGCAGACGCAGCCTGCCAGAGCAATGGTGCGGCCCAGAAGCTTGGCGTTGGAGGTGAACAGAAAATTTACCTTGTTGATATTGACGGCCTGCGTGGCTTTTCCCATGATGTTCAGGTTGATGGAATACAGGGAGATCTGGGTCAAAATACCGGCAAGAATGTCAGGGATGCCCAGCTTGGTGTGCAGCAGGCCGGTGATCAGTCCTGCCAGCAGACCGGCGATGAAAGCAATCAGCAGCGCCAGCTGGGGGTTCCAGCCCGCCATGACCAGCATAATGCAGACAGCACCGCCGGTTGCCAGAGTTCCATCCACGGTCAGGTCTGCCAGACCCAGCATCCGATAGGTCATATAAACACCCAGAGCCATGACGCCCCAAATCAGGCCCTGTGCAATGCCGCCGGGGCAGGCCCGCAGGAGTGCCGCGGGATTCAGAGAAGCGAAATACGCAATCATTGATAATCCTCCATTTTTTCGATATACCTTGATACAACAGGGAAAAATCCCGGCAAAGTCATGGCATTGCCGGGATTTTTTTGATTGTGGATATTACTCAGTCACAATGGCCTCGTAG
>JBGVJN010000067.1:0-16890 GCA_045129455.1 Faecousia sp.
GAACTCGGTCATGGGCATCAGCAGAGCGTTGCCGCCGCCGGCTGCGGTACCCTTAACGTTCATGGTGGGGCCGCCGGAGGGCTGACGCAGAGCGCCGCCGGCATTCTTGCCGATGTAGCCCAGGCCTTCGATCAGACCCAGGGAAACGGTGGACTTACCCTCGCCGAAGGGGGTGGGGGTCACAGCGGTGACCTCGATGAACTTGCCGTCGGGCTTGTCCTTCAGACGGTTCATGACCTTGATGAAGTCGATCTTGGGGGTCTTGCCGTAGGGGATGATCTCATCCTCCAGCAGGCCCAGCTTCTGGCGGAAGAAGTCAACGGAGGGCAGAGTCTTCTCTGCTTCCTCAGCGATCTGCCAGTCCTTGAACTTGGTGGGGTCGAGCTTTACAAAGCCCTTTTCGTCCACATACTTGCCATTCTCGTCGAAAACGATTGCCATGTGTTTTTCCTCCTTGTTGTTACGGTGCCGGTTGGCACAATATTTGACTTATTTATCGACTACTTCCACCAGTGCCGCGTCCCGGATGAGGCGCATGACTTTGGAAGTGAGTACACTGCGGATAACTGCCTGCTCGAACTCAGCGTCATAGTAGGGCTTGAGCTGCTCCAGGGTCAGATTGTTCTGCCGGGCGATGAGCGCCACGGCCTGGCCGATCTCTTCTTTGTCGGCCTGCAGACCTTCCAGATCCACGATCTGCTCGATGGCGGCCTGGACACGCACGCTCTGGATGGCGCTGGCCCGGGCATCCTCCCGCAGCTTTTCCTCGGTGGTGTTCAGGAAGGAGCAGTACATCTCCAGGGAAAGTCCCTGCTGTGCCAGCTGGGCGGAAAGATTCTGCATCTGCTCGTCCAGGGCGTCCTTGATCTGATTTTCGCTGGGGGTGAATTCCAGGGTGTCGGCAGCCTGACGCAGCAGCCGGTCCTGCAGATCCATCTCGCCCCGGTCATCGGTGTAGGCCTGGAGGCTTTCATGCATCTTTTCGCGCATCTCGGCCATGGTATCGCAGCCGCCGACCTCTTTTGCGAAGGTGTCGTCCAGCTGGTAGGGGGTCTTGACCCGGATCTGATGGATCACGCAGTGGAACTGGGCGGCTTTGCCGGCCAGATTTTCCGCATGATAGCTTTCGGGGAAGGTGACCTCCACGATGACCTTCTCCTCCACGACCTTGTCCAGCAGCTGCTCTTCAAAGCCGGGGATAAAGGTGCCGCTGCCCAGCACCAGGGTCTGCATCTGGGCGGTGCCGCCGGCGAACTGCTCGCCGTCGCAGTAGCCTGCGTAGTCCAGCACGACCTCGTCGCCTGCCTGGGTGGGACGGTCGGTGACCAATGCGATCCGGGGATTCTGCTGCTGCAGCCGCTGCAGCTGACGCTCCACCTCATCGCCGGTCACCATATGCCTGGTGGTTTGGGCCGTAAGGCCCCGGTAAGTAAAACTCATAGTAAACCTCAAATATCATACTTGAAAAGGCGGGTGATCCTCACTGTTTCACATGATATCATACCATATTCTCCGGGAAAACGCAATGGAGGAAATGGGATATTTCGGAAACCTTAGGGATTATACAAATTTTTCTTGCAAAAACCAATATAGTTATGATATTTTATTTATAGTTTATATCTATAGATTTTTGAGGTGGCCATATGAACTACAATTATCTTCGTTATTTTTCCGTTTTGGCCCAGGTGGAGCATTACACCCTGGCCGCGGCCCGGCTTGGCATTTCCCAGCCCTCCCTGAGCAGCGCCATCCATCAGCTGGAGACGGAGCTGGGAGATGTGAAGCTGTTTGAAAAGGTGGGCCGGAATATTCGTCTGACCGAGGAGGGGCGATACTTCCAGGAGAAGGTGGATTCCGCGCTGCGGGAGCTGCAGACCGCCTCCATGACCCTGCGGGACAGTAAGGCCAGCGCCCCTGTGGTGATCCGTATGGGCGTGGTCTCCGGCACTTTGGGTGGCACGGTGGCCCGGGAGATCGGGGAATATATGCGCCAGAATGAGCGTATCCGCTTCCGGCTGACGGAATCTTCCGCGGAGGAGCTGATGGATCTGGTGCGGCAGGAGAAGCTGGATATGGCCATTGTGGATACTACCAACCGTGACCGCAGCCTCCATTTCCGCAAGCTTTGCCAGCGAAATTTCCTGGCGGCGCTGCCTGCGGGGCATCCTCTGTGCGAGCAGGAGGCGCTGCTGCCCCAGCAGCTGAGCCATGAACCCCAGGTGGTATTTAATTATAATATGGAGAATAGCTTCGGTCAGTGGGCCAGCGGCATCACTGCCGATGAGCAGATCAGCTGCACCGTCAATACCGCCCAGGCGGCGTTGGAGCTGGTGGCCGCAGGCGCGGGCGTGTGCTTCATCCCGGCCGAATGCGTGCAGGAACGGGAGGATGTGCGATGCATACCGGTGAAAAACTGGCACCGGGCGCTGTATATGTGTATCCTTTACGATAAGTGGCTGGAGCCGCCGGTGTGGGGTTTCGTGGAGAAGCTGGTCAAGACTATCCGTGCCCTGGACCGGGATGCCGTTACAGATGCAGGATGATCAATGTAGGGGAGGGTCTTGACCCTCCCTTAATCTTACGGGCAGAAAATGTAAAAATCGACGCACCCAGGTAAAAAATATGTCATTCTGAGCGGAGCATCGAAGATGCGGAGCCGAAGAATCCGTTTTCTCCAAATTAAGGGGACGGATCCTTCGACTCCCCCTCGACTACGCTCGGGGTCGCTCAGGATGACAAATCTCTTGGTGCGCTGCATTCGTAGGGGCGGTCATTGACCGTCCGCCTTGCCTCCCTCGTTTTGAGGGAGGTGGCTTCGCCGCAAGGCGAAGACGGAGGGAGTTAACTCCCCCAGTCAGCCTGTTCGGCTGACAGCCCCCTCATAACGAGGGGGCCAAGATGGGGCGCTTTGCGCCCTACACCACATCAATCACCTTTGGTGACAGCTTCGCGTTCCCGTAGAAGCCTTTCTGGGGACGATGTGGTCATCGTCCCCTACGGTATTGTCATAGGTGCATTGCCCTTGTAGGGGCCGATGTCCACATCGGCCCGATACCCGGCATCGGGCCAAACCGGGAAGAATTTCGGCGGTAACGCGGGGAAAATCCGCAAAAATCATAAAAATTTTCCAAAAAATCATTGACAAATCCTTTTATGGTGGCTATAATATCCTAGCCTGCGTATGCAGGTATATCCTTGCTTCCGGCGAGACCGGAGGCCAAAAGTCCAAAAGGAGGTGCAAACAACATGGCTAAGATCACCGGTAAGTACGAGGTGCTCTACATCATCGACCCCGCACAGGGCGAGGAGGGCATCGCCGCACTTGTGGAAAAGTTCAAGGCAATGGTGGAGGCGGAGGGTACTCTGCTGAACATCGATGAGTGGGGCAAGCGTCGGCTGGCCTACCCCATCAATGATCTGCCCGAGGGCTACTACGTTCTGATGAACTACGAAGCTAAGCCCGAGCTGCCCGCTGAGATGGAGCGCGTTATGAAGATCACCGAAGGTGTCATGCGCTGCCTGACCACCGTCGTGGAGGAGTAAGACTATGCTCAACCACATCACCATTATGGGTCGCCTGACCCGTGACCCCGAGCTTCGCCGTACCGGCAGCGGCATCGCCGTTGCCAGCTTTACCGTGGCTGTCGACCGTGATTTCGGCGGCAGAGACGGCGGCGAAAAGGAAACCGACTTCATTGACTGTGTCGCTTGGCGTCAGACCGGAGAATTCGTCTCCAAGTATTTCACCAAGGGCTCCATGATCGTGGTTTCCGGCCGGCTCCAGATTCGCTCCTGGACCGACAAGGAAGGTAACAAGCGCCGCACTGCTGAAGTCGTTGCAGACAACTGCTACTTCGGTGAGAGCAGACGCAGCGAGGGTGGTTCCTCCTATGGCGGCAACGCCTACGGTGGCAATTCCTATGCCGCGCCCGCAGCTCCCGCCTACGGCAGCTACAGCGCTCCCGCAGCCGCTCCCGCATCCGACTTCGCGATGCTCGATGACGACGACGCCCAGCTTCCTTTCTAACTTCTGAACTTTTCTACAACTTACGAAGGAGGTAATCTTTATGGCTAACGAACAGCGTGTTCGCCCCCGCAAGCGCAAGAAGGTTTGCGCTTTCTGCGTGGATAAGGTGACCAGCATCGATTACAAGGACACCGGCAAGCTCCGCCGTTACCTGTCCGAGCGCGGCAAGATCCTGCCCCGCCGTACCACCGGTACCTGCGCAGCTCACCAGCGTGACCTGACCACCGCTATCAAGCGTGCCCGTCAGATCGCTCTGCTGCCCTACGTCGCTGACTAATAGGCACCACAACACCCCCGAAGCATCCGCTTCGGGGGTGTTTTTTTCGCCCCTTTGAGGATAGGTATCACTTGGGATTTAGCGCACAGCCACTGTAGGGGAGGGTCTTGACCCTCCCTGAACCAGAACTCTTGGAATATGCCGGTATTTTACGAAAATGCTACATTTCTGCGTTAAACTGGCGGTTCAAATATCGCTATGTTGAGGGAGGGTCAAGACCCTCCCCTACGGAATGACAGCACGACAAACCGGAATTTGCGCATTCTGCGTTAAGAAAGTCTTTGCATTGCGGTATTTCATATGATATACTTTTTTTAAGATGTCCTGTAAGGAACAAAAGGAGGTATGCCCCTTGGAAAATTATGCAGTGGAAATGCTGCACATCACCAAGCGGTTTCCCGGCATCATTGCCAATGACGATATCACGCTTCAGCTCAAGCGGGGAGAGATCCACGCGCTGCTGGGCGAAAACGGTGCGGGAAAATCCACGCTGATGAGCGTGCTGTTTGGCCTTTACAAGCCGGAGATCGGTCAGATCCGCATGGACGGCAAGGAGGTCCAGATCCGTGACCCCAACGATGCCAACGCTCTGGGTATCGGCATGGTGCATCAGCACTTCAAGCTGGTGGAATGCTTTACGGTGCTGGATAATATCATCCTGGGCGTGGAGCCTTGCAGCAAGCTGGGCTTCCTGCAGAAGAAGCAGGCCCGGGAGAAGGTGCTGGCACTGTCGGAAAAGTATGGCCTGCAGGTGGATCCCGATGCCATCATCGAGGACATTACCGTGGGTATGCAGCAGCGTACCGAGATCCTGAAGATGCTCTACCGGGACAATGACATCCTCATCTTCGATGAGCCTACCGCGGTGCTGACGCCCCAGGAGATCGATGAGCTGATGCGCATCATGAAAAATCTGGCTGCCGAGGGCAAGAGCATCCTGTTCATCTCCCACAAGCTCAATGAGATCATGGCGGTCTCCGACCGCTGCACCGTGCTGCGCAAGGGTAAGTATATCGGCACGGTGAATACCGCCGAGACCTCCGTGGACGAGCTGTCCCGGATGATGGTGGGCCGCGATGTGAAATTCGCCGTGGATAAGGAAGCTGCCCAGCCCACCGATGTGGTCCTGGAGGCGAAGGAGCTTTGTGTCGGCTCCAAGCGCAGCAAGGAAAACGCGGTGAAAAATGTCTCCTTCCAGGTCCGCCGGGGCGAGATCGTGTGCATCGCCGGTATCGACGGCAACGGCCAGACAGAGCTGGTCCACGGCCTGACCGGTCTGGAGCCCATCAAGTCCGGCACGCTGACCCTGTGCGGCAAGGATATCACCCGAGCCGCCATCCGCAAGCGCAGCCTGGGCGGCATGAGCCATATCCCCGAGGACCGTCATAAGCACGGCCTGGTGCTGGATTATACCCTGGAGGATAACCTGGTGCTGCAGCGGTATTTTGAAGGCACCTTTACCAACAAGGCAGGCTTCCTGCGCCGGAAGAATATCCGCACCTACGCCAACAAGCTTATCGATCAGTACGATGTGCGCAGCGGCCAGGGCCCGGTGACCATTGCCCGGAGCATGTCCGGCGGCAATCAGCAGAAGGCCATCATTGCCCGTGAGATCGACAAGGATCCGGAGCTGCTGGTGGCAGTGCAGCCCACCCGTGGCCTGGATGTGGGCGCTATCGAGTATATCCATTCCCAGCTGGTTGCCCAGCGTGACAAGGGCAAGGGCGTGCTGCTGGTATCTTTGGAGCTGGATGAAGTTATGAATGTGTCCGACCGGATCTTAGTGATGTTTGAAGGACGGATCGTGGGCGAATTTGACCCCAAGACCGTTACGACAGAAGAGCTGGGCCTTTACATGGCCGGTGCGGGAAAGGAGGCGCAGCAATGAAGCTGAAGATGGGAAATCCCCTGAGAAACAGCGGCCTGCAGACACTGCTTGCCTCTTTGATCTGCATCCTGCTGGGTCTGCTGGCGGGCTACATCGTGCTGCTGATCATCGAGCCCTCCGGTGCCTGGAAGGCGCTGATGGCGATATTGAAGAACTATTTCTACTATCCCACCAAGAAAAAGGTGCTGCAGTATCTGGGTACCACCCTGGTGAAGACGGCACCGCTGATCCTGTGCTCTTTGTCCGTGCTGTTTGCCTATAAGGCGGGCCTGTTCAATATCGGCGCTGCCGGTCAATATGTGGCCGGTGCCGGTGCCTGCCTGTATACGGCGCTGGCGCTGCAGCAGCCCTGGTATGTGTGCATGCTCGCCGCCATCGTGGCCGGTGCCGCCCTGGGTGCCATCTCCGGTGTGCTGAAGGCTCTGTGCAATGTGAATGAGGTCATCTCCTGCATCATGCTCAACTGGATCGGCCTGTACTGCGTGAATATTCTTCTGACCAATGTGAAAGAATCCGCCAGCCCCTATACCATGGATCTGCGCAGCACCAATGCTTCTGCCATCTATCCCTCCCTGGGTCTGGGCGAGCTTTTCAATAACAATAAGGCCGTGACCATCGCCATTCCTCTGGCGGTGATCATCGCCGTGGTGATCTGGGTGATCCTCACCAAGACCAAGCTGGGCTACGAGCTGCGTGCCACCGGCTGCAACCGGGAGGCTGCCCGGTACGCGGGCATGAAGCAGAACCGAAACCTGATCCTGACTATGGCCATCTCCGGCGGTCTGGCAGGTCTGGGTGCTTCCATGCTGTACCAAACAGGCCTGGAGCAGTGGTCCTGCAGTATGTCCAGCCTGCCTGCCATGGGCTTCAACGGCATTGCGGCGGCATTTTTGGGCGGATTGCATCCTGTGGGTGCGGTGTTCTCTTCCTATTTCATCCAGCATATCACCGCCGGCGGCGCGTATGTGGATAAGCTGACCTACTGCGCTCAGGTGTCGGATCTGATCTCCGCGATCATCATCTACCTGTGTGGCTTCGTGCTGTTCATGAAGCACGCCATGAATTCCGGCCTGGACCGCGTCGCGGAAAAGAAGGCCAAGGCTGCCGCAAAGAAGGAAGGAGGCGAAGCATAATGCTGCTTTTGTTACAGTATACGCTGATCTTCGCTTCCGTTCTGATGCTGGTGGCACTGGGTGGCTGCTTCGCCGAACGCAGCGGTGTCATCAACATCGGTCTGGAGGGCATCATGGTCATCGGCGCTATGGGTGGCGCGCTGATCATGAAGTACCTGCCTGTGGATACCCCCGCGGTGGTCATGATCCTGAGCGTGGTGGCGGCCAGTATGCTGGCCGGTATGCTCTACTCGCTGCTTTTGGCGGTGGCGGCCATCAACTTCAGCGCTGACCAGACCATCATCGGCACGGCCATGAACCTGCTGGGTACTGCTGCGGCCACGGTCATCGTCAAGGCGATCAATACCGCTGAAAGCCCCGACAATGTTTCCTCTGCCATCCAGTATATCGAGCAGAAGAAGTCCTTCCTGGTCTATTTCGGCCAGTTTGAGTTCAACTGGTTCATGCTCCTGGCGGCGATATTGCTGGTGGTGTCCTGGGTGCTTCTGTATAAGACCCGGTTCGGCCTGCGGCTGATGGCCTGCGGCGAGCATCCCCAGGCGGCGGACTCTGTGGGCATCAATGTGTACAAGATGCGCTATGCCGGCGTGCTGATCTCCGGATTGCTGGGCGGTCTGGGCGGCATCGTGTATATCACTGCCGGTGTCAGCGAATGGAAATTTGAAAACGGTGTGGCCGGTTTCGGCTTCCTGGCCCTGGCGGTCATGATCTTCGGCCAGTGGAAGCCCCATCGGATCGCTTTGGCCGCGCTGCTGTTCGGTATGTGCAGAGCGCTGTCCAATGTGTATACGGGCTTTGATTTCCTGGCAGCGCTGGGCCTTCCCGGTGTGGTGTACAATATGCTGCCGTATATCATCTCCCTGCTGGTGCTGATCTTCACCTCCAAGAAGTCCCGTGCCCCCAAGGCCGAGGGCATCCCCTACGATAAGGGAAGCAGATAACGATACAAGGGCGTGCCACCAGGCACGCCCTTTCTGGTTGACCCGTCCTTAACCTTATGGGAAGGAAATGTCGAAATCGGCGTAGCTATGTAAGAAATATGTCATTCCGAGGACGGCTTTGCCGTCCGTGGGAATCTCCCGGAGGGGTATTGCATCACTATCGGCACCCATGTAGCCGTAGGATCGCACCGGGAGATTGCACCCCAAGGGCACTTCCTCGCGCTATGCGCTCGGGCGCCGCGTCGCTTTGCTCCTCGCAATGACATATTCTTGGTGCGGTGCAAAGGGAGGGTCAAGACCCTCCCCTACAAAGAGGCTTGAGGATCTATATTGAGCTGGTGACCGTGTTCCTGGGAAAAGGGCAAAAAAGTCCCGGGGCTGGAAAGCCCCGGGCATGGGATAGGTACGGCGGATCGTTCCCTATCCGCCAATCGCGTCACACCGCTGCGCGTTGCGGCGACACACTTGACAAAAATGTACGGCTTCTTTGCTTCGTCGTCACGGGCATTGGGGCCGCAACTTTTTTGTCCGAAGCTAGTATATGCCATGGCGGCGGGAATATTCCGGTAAAATTTACTTGTCGATGTGAATATTCAGATGGGGATAAGTCATCTGCACATCGTTGCTGTCGAACTTTTCCTTGATGGAGTGGGTAAGGGCAAAATGTACATCCCAGTAGGTTTCTGCCTTGGTCCAGACACGGACCACATACTGGATGGCACTGTCGCCGTAGCCGGTAACGGATACGAAGGGGGCGGGATCGACGAGGATGCCCGGGACCTGGGCGGCCTCCATCAGCACCTGCTCCACCTTGGCCACAGGCACATCGTAGGAAGCGCTGATGGCGATATCCACACGGCGGGTGCCGGTGACGGTGTAGTTGACGATCTCCGCGGAGACCACGGCGCTGTTGGGGATGAAGACCAGCTTGTTGTCGGGGGTGATCAGCTTGGTGTAAGCGATGCCCACCTCATTGACAGTGCCGGACTGACCTGCGATCTCCACATAATCACCGGAGCCGAAGGGATGGGTGTATAGCAGGGTGAAGCCGCCGATCACATTGGCCAGCATATTCTGCAGCGCCAGGGATACGGCCAGGGTAGCCACGGAGGCCAGGGCCACGATGCCGGTGATATCGATACCCAGAGAGGAAGCCAGGGTCAGCACCAGCAGTATGTAAAGAACAGTGCGGATCAGAGTCTTGATCAAAGAATGGGCTGCTTTTTCCAGCTTGGACTTGCGCAGCGCGGTATCCACGATCTTCATCAGCACGCGGATGGCCAGGATGCCGATCACGGCGATGACCACGGCGAACAGGATCCGGCTGGCCACTGCAGCGCCTTGTGTCACGGCCCAGTTTTGAAGGGTTTGCCACAAATTCATAATATTCGCTCCTTGCTTTTTAACATGAAAAACATTATAACAGTTTTTTATGACGAATCAAGAGGATTTCATGGAAACTTGAAGAAACTTCCTCTTTCATCTTAAGCATTCTCCTGCTATAATAGGAGCAGAAATCCTACGGACAGCGCCCGCAGGGCCATGCAACAGAACGAAAACTGGAACTTTTATCTTCCCACAGGAGGAATTTTTTATGTATACGGTACTTATCTGCGACGATCAGCCGGATATCGTCAGCGCGCTGAAGATCTATCTCGCTCCCGAGGGCTATCGGCTGCTCGCCGCCGCCAATGGCGCTGAGGCGCTGCAGCTGGTGCAGCAGGAGCAGGTCCATCTGATCCTGCTGGACATCATGATGCCCGTGATGGACGGCATCACGGCCACCGCAAAGATCCGGGAGATCTCCAATGTTCCCATCATTTTCCTCACCGCCAAGTCGGAGACGGAGGATATGGTCCTGGGTCTGAACATGGGTGCGGATGACTATATCACCAAGCCCTTTGTGCCGGTGGAGGTACTGGCAAGAGTCCGGTCCCATCTGCGCCGCTATGCCAGCCTTGGCAGCAGACCTGCGGAGGAGGATACCATCACCCTGGGCGGGATCAGCCTCAATGACCGCACCAAAGAGGTGACGGTGGAAGGGGAGACCGCCAGCCTTACCCCCACGGAGTACAGTATCCTGCGGCTGCTGATGCGCAATCCGGGCAGAGTTTACTCCACCAAGGAGCTGTACGAAGAGGTGTGGCAGGAGACCGCCCTTGGCAGCGAAGGCGCCGTGGCGGTACATATCCGGCATCTTCGGGAAAAGATCGAGATCAATCCCTCGGAGCCCCGGTATCTGAAGGTAGTCTGGGGACAGGGCTATAAGATGGAAGGGGGAAAATGAGCCTGTGAGGCACAGCTTTGCATGGAAGGCAGTGGCGCTGATCCTGTGCGCCTGCGCACTGACGGCGGCGGTCGCCGGCGGCTTTGGCGTGACGATGATGGCCGGCTCCAGCATGTACAGCCAGACTCTGGAGGAAAAGCAGGAGCAGTGGCTTTATGACATCGGCAACCAGATCGCCTATGCCTTTGCCTATGAGCATGCCGCCCGGGAATTGGGTGGCTGCACGGAGGATATCGTCCAGTGGCTCAATCCCGGCTATAGCTATGCCCGGGAGGATGAGGAGCTTTGGCACGCGGCAGTGACCGACGGCGACCGTGTGGTGAGCCAGACCGGTCAGAAAACCGCGAACAGCTATGCCATTTCCTATATGGTGTCCGTCCATTATCCCCGGATCTCTGAGGAAAAGCCTGCGGATTATGACCAGACGATCACCATGATGGTGGACGGTGTCAACAAAACGGTATATGTGACCTACCAGGAAAGCCCGCTGCTGAATGTGGTGGTGTCCATGGAGCCGGAGATCCTCAGCCGGCAGTATCTGCTGCTGACCAAGATGTACCCCTACCGCAATCATTTCCTGGCGCTGGGGCTGACGGGCGTGGTCTTGTTTGGCCTGCTGCTGGGCCTGCTGTGCTGGTGCGCCGGCGTGGGTAAGGCAGGGAAGACCGCCCCCGGCGGTTTGAACCGGATGCCGCTGGATGTGTATTTTGTAGTTGTAGGGGCGGGCATCTGGGGCTTTATAGTGCTGCTGATCGCTTTGTATGATTGGCTGGTGGCCGGCGGACATCCGTCGCTGCTGCTGGCATCCATGACCGCCGTGACCTTTGGAGGCGCATTGGCGGTGGTGGGCTTCCTGTTTGCTTTGGCAGCCCAGCTCCGTGCCGGCGGCCGGTGGCTTTGGCAGCGGATGGCTCTGGGCTTCTGTCTGGGCAAGCTCTGGAAGGGGCTGAAATTCGCAGGCCGTGGGATTCGGGCGGTATTTACGCTGCTGCCTGTGATCTGGCAGTGGCTGGTGTGCTTTGGCGTGCTTCTGAGCGCGACTGTGGCTTCCTGCCTGCTGCTCCTTTTGGGTGGCGGACAGGTGCTTTGGGTGATCCTTTTGATCCTTTGCCTGCTGGCGGATATCGCAACGGTGCTTTATACCGGCTTCTGCGTCGGCAGACTGATGGAGGGTGCCCGGCGCATGGCCCAGGGTGACCTGAGCTACCAGGTCTCTACCCGGTATCTTGCAGGATGCTTCCGTACCTTTGCCCAGCAGCTGAACAGCCTGTCGGAGACGGCGATGGTGTCTGCCCAGAAGCAGATGAAGTCGGAGCGGATGAAGACCGAGCTGATCACCAATGTTTCCCACGATATCAAGACCCCGCTGACCTCCATCATCAATTTTGTGGATCTTCTCCAGAAGCCCCATACGCCCCAGCAGGAGCAGGAGTATCTGCAGATCCTCAGCCGTCAATCCGGCCGGATGAAGAAGCTTATTGAGGACCTGATGGAGCTTAGCAAGGCCAGCACCGGCAACCTCACGGTGAACCTGTGCTGCATGGATGCCGGCGAGGCGGTTCACCAGGCACTGGGAGAATTCTCCGACAAGCTGGCGGCAGCGGAGCTGACACCGGTATACCATCAGCCCGAGGGCAAGGTGCTGATCGAAGCGGACGGACGGCTGGTGTGGCGTGTGCTGAGCAATCTGCTGAGCAACGCGGTGAAGTATGCCATGCCCGGCACCCGGCTGTATCTGGATCTGGCGCGGGTGGATTCCTGGGTGATGCTGTCTGTGAAGAATATCTCCCGGGAAGAGCTGCGGGTCAGCGCGGAAGAGCTGATGGAGCGGTTCGTCCGGGGGGATACTTCCAGAAATGCCGAGGGCAGCGGCCTGGGACTGAATATCGCCAAGAGCCTCATGGAGGTCCAGGGCGGCCAGCTGCAGCTATTGGTGGACGGCGATCTTTTCAAGGTGACGCTGATCTTCCCGGCGGTATAAGAAGATAAAAAAAACTGTCATCCCGCAGGATGACAGTTTTTTGTTTACTACAGCGACTTGCCTCCCTCTGACGAGGGGGCCAAGATGAGATTACCGTAGGGGAGGGTCTTGACCCTCCCTTTCCTTTATGGAAGGGAAATGCAAAAATCATCGCAACCATGTAAAAATCATGTCATTCCGAGGACGGCTATGCCGTCCGTGGGAATCTCCCGGTAGAGTGTTGCTTCTAAATCAGTACCCATGTAGCCCCAAGAACGAACCGGGAGATTGCCACGGCCCGATGGGCCTCGCAATGACATGGTCTTGGTGCGTTGGCGGTATCGACCGCACGCCTTGCCTCCCTCGTTTTGAGGGAGGTGGCCGAGCGTTAGCGAGGTCGGAGGGAGTTAACTCCCCCAGTCGAATTACCTAAATTCGGCAATTCGACAGCCCCCTCATAACGAGGGGGCCAAGATGGGGTGCTTCTGTCCTATCGTAGGGGCAGGCGGTGGAATTGGGGATTGACGGAAAGGGGAAACCGCCGTATAATCCGGGTGATATTACATTTTTTGGAGTGAGATCCGTGTATTCTCTTTTGCTTGCCATCATTTATCTTGCCTTCATCAGCCTGGGTCTGCCGGACTCCCTGCTGGGCTCTGCCTGGCCGGTGATGCAGCCGGAGCTGGGGGCGGATATCTCCTGGGCGGGGATCATCACCATGATTATCGCCGGCGGCACCATCGTATCCAGCCTCAATTCCAGCCTGGTGATCCGCAAATTCGGCACCGGTGTGGTCACCGCCGTGAGCGTCGCCATGACAGCCCTGGCGCTGCTGGGTTTTTCCTTCAGCAGCCGTTTCTGGCAGCTTTGCCTGTGGGCGATCCCCTACGGCCTGGGTGCCGGAGCGGTGGACGCGGCGCTGAATAATCATGTGGCGCTGCACTATTCCTCCCGCCAAATGAGCTGGCTCCATGCCTTTTGGGGCGTGGGCGTCAGCATCAGCCCTTACATCATGAGTACCTGCCTGTCCCGGCAGCTGGGCTGGCATATGGGCTACCGCACGGTGGCCATTTTGCAGATGGTGCTGGTGGCGATATTGGTGCTGAGCCTGCCTCTGTGGAAGAAAAGCACGAAGGCGGAAGAAGAGAAGACCCGGGCGCTGACCGTGCGCCAGGCACTGAAGCTGACCGGCGCGCCCCATGTGATGTTCGCCTTCTTCTGCTACTGTGCTTTGGAATCCACCGCCGGCCTCTGGGCCTCCAGCTATCTGGTAGAGTTCCGCAGCGTGGACGAGCAGACCGCAGCGGGCTTCGCGTCCCTTTTCTATCTGGGTCTCACCGGCGGACGATTCTTAAGCGGCTTCATTTCCGACCGGGTAGGTGACCGGGGTATGATCCGCCTGGGCATCGGCTCCATGATCGCAGGCATCACCTTGATGCTGCTGCCGCTACAGGCGAATTGGGCATCCCTGGCGGGTCTGGTGGTCATTGGCTTCGGTGCGGCGCCGGTGTATCCGTGCATCATCCATTCCACCCCGGTGAATTTCGGCAAGGAAAATTCCCAGGCGCTGGTGGGTATCCAGATGGCCAGCGCTTATACCGGCTCGACGCTGATGCCGCCCCTGTTCGGCCTCATCGCCCAGTATGTGCATATGGGCTTGTACCCGGTGTATCTGATGGTCTTCGCGGTAGTGATGCTGGTGATGACGGAAAAATTAAACCGTAAATTGGGATAAATCGTAGGGAACGACCCCCGGGTCGTTCCCTTTCTTTGTAGGAGAGGGTCTTGACCGCCCGAAAGCCTCCCTTGTGCAAAGGGAGGTGGCACGGCGATAGCCGTGACCGAGGGATTGTAAGGTGCCGAGCAAGACAATCCCCCAGTCAGCCTGTTTGGCTGACAGCCCCCTTTACACAAGGGGGCCTTTGCGGCGGGACCAAGGCCCCGCCCTACGGTGTTTCCATATGTGCGTCGCGCTTGTAGGGGCCGATGACCACATCGGCCCAATGCCCTCTCCCGGGGAAGATTTTTTATTTGCATTTTACAAGCGAAATGCTATAATCAATGGTGGAAGGAGGTTTTTCACTATGAAAAACAAGTATATGATCCGCATTTTCACCCTTTCCCTGACATTCATTTTATCCCTTTCCCTGTTTTCCGGCTGCACTCCTGAGGAAAATAAGAGCTACATCCCCACTGAAAAAATTGAAGGGTCCGATCTTTTCGTGAAAAAAGTAGAAAATCTGCCCGAGGACTTCATCATGGGCATGGACGCCTCCTGCGTCCCCGCGCTGGAAGCCAGCGGCGTCAAATATTATAACTTCGAGGGCCAGGAGCAGGATGTATTCCAGACCCTGGCGGAAAGCGGCATCAACTATATCCGTGTGCGCATCTGGAACGATCCCTTTGATGCCAACGGCAACGGCTACGGCGGCGGCAACTGCACCATCGACACCGCCGTGGAGATCGGCAAGCGTGCCACCAAGTATGGCATGAAGCTGCTGGTGAACTTCCATTACTCCGACTTCTGGGCCGATCCCGGCAAACAGATGGTGCCCAAGGCATGGAAGGTCATGGCCATCGAGGAGAAGACCGAGGCTCTGTACCAGTACACCAAGGAAAGCCTGCAGAAGCTGAAGGATGCGGGCGTGGCCGTGGGCATGGTCCAGATCGGCAACGAGACCAACGGCCATCTCAGCGGCGAGAAGACCTGGTTCAACATGCAGTACCTGTTCAGCGCCGGCTCCAAGGCCGTCCGGGAAATCTTCCCCGACGCGCTGGTAGCACTGCATTTTGCCAACCCGGAAAACGCCGGCAACTACGCCACCTATGCCAGCAAGCTGGACTATTATAAGGTAGACTACGATGTATTCGCCTCCTCTTACTATCCCTTCTGGCACGGTACCCTGGAAAATCTGACCAATGTGCTGACCCAGGTGAACGAGACCTACGGCAAGAAGGTCATGGTCATGGAGACCTCCTATGCCTACACCGACGAGGATACGGATTTCAACAGCAATACCGTCTCCTCCGGCGGTGCCATCGTGAAGGACTATCCCTTCACCGTCCAGGGCCAGGCCACCAGCGTGCGCAATGTGATCGAGACCGTAGCCAAGATCCCCGGCGGCATCGGCGTATGCTACTGGGAAGGCACCTGGATCTCCGTGGGCCAGAATTCCTGGGAGGAAAACTCCGCCAAGTGGGAAAAGTACGGCTCCGGCTGGGCAAGCTCCTATGCTGCCGGCTACGATCCCAATGACGCGGGCAAGTATTACGGCGGCTGCGCCGTGGAGAACCAGGCGCTGTTCGACGCCAACGGCAAGCCCCTCCAGTCCCTGCGGGTATTCAATCTGGCCCGCTACGGCAATGAGGTGGAAGCCAAGCCCGATGCCCTGCAGGATGTGAACATGGTCTGCGATGTGAACAGCACCATCGTCATGCCCGAAACGGTCAATGCCATCATGACGGACGGCAGCCTCAGCGCTGTTCCCGTGGTCTGGAATGTGACCGAGGAGAAGCTGCAGGCTATGTCCTCCGGCGGCGCGCAGAAATATGAGATCGACGGCACTGCCGACGGCATGAGCGCCAAGGCCTACATCTCCGTGGTGGAATTCAATTATCTGAAGAATGACAGCTTTGAGCAGGGCGACCTCACCGGCTGGGAGGTCAACGACATCGGCGGCGCGGAGCAGCTGTATGCGGAGGACAAGGTCACCGATTCTCTCACCGGCACCTGGCATATGCACTTCTGGAGCGCTGCCCAGAACAGCGTGGAATTCACTCTGGAGCAGAAGGTGCAGGATCTGCCCGGCGGCAAGTATAAGTTTACCATCTCCATCATGGGCGGCGATGCCGGCGAGATGGATGTGTACGCCTACATAAAGATCGATGGCCAGATCGTGAAGAAGGAAGCGCTGACCATCACCACCTACGGCAACTGGGATACCGCTACCGTCAGCGGTGTGGAGTATGCCCAGGGGCAGGAGATCTCGGTGGGTATCTATGTCAAGTGCGCCGGTGCCGGCAACGGTGCCTGGGGCAAGATCGACGATGCCATGCTCAATTCCGATAACGGCTGAATATAATATATAAGGAAGGGAACGGCCCATCGCCGTTCCCTTTTTTGCAGCAATAGGATCATTGTAGGGGAGGGTCTTGACCCTCCCTTTTCAGCGCACCTATGACCATATTGTAGGGCGGGGGTTTACTCCCGCCGGTGGATCTACATCGTAGATCCACCTCACCCCGGGCGATCATTTTACATCCGCGGCGGGACCAAGGCCCCGCCCTACGGTATCACCATAGGTGCGCCGCCCTTGTAGGGGCGGTCATTGACCGCCCGCCTATACCCACCCCCGGGGGGAGGGTGCCCCCGAAGGG
>JBGVJN010000068.1:0-5837 GCA_045129455.1 Faecousia sp.
TCACTGCTTTGCTTGCATGAAGGTAGCGTCCGTGAAAGAAGCCAAGAGCGCTGCGCTGGAAAGAGCAAAAGACAAAGAATACTATTTTGCCATCGTTCTTAAGGAAAACGGCAAGGTAATTGGTGAAATCGATGCGATGCCTGAAACACCTGCGCCGGATGAGAAAAATGCGGTACTGGATACCTTCAGCCCTTGCTGGATGCTGCACCCGGACTATCACGGAAAAGGCTATGCCTTTGAGGCTGCCAAGGCATTCTTTGATTATCTGTTCTACCGGAAGGGTGCTCGCCGAATCTATGCCTTTACAGAGGATTATAACCTGTCCAGCCAAAAGCTGTGTCAAAAACTGGGCATGCGCCAGGAAGGTCTGTTCCGGGAGTTCGTGACTTTCGTGAATGACGAAAACGGTAAGCCCATCTACGAGAATACCATGCAGTGGGCGATTCTAAAAAAAGAATGGGATGCAATTAGATAAACTTGAATTTGTCTAACTGATTCGCACCGCACCAAAGCCTCCCTTGTGTAAAGGGAGGTGGCACGGCGAAGCCGTGACGGAGGGATTGTGCGGTAGGTACTTCTTCTATTGCAAAACTTATGCGAAATCGTACTACGGTAACAATCCCTCAGTCAGCTAACGCTGACAGCTCCCTTTGCACAAGGGAGCCTTGGGCGCTCCCGCGCCAGTTAGAAAAACTTGAATTTGTCTAATAGTTATACGCGCGCACCAAAAGCCCCCTCTGACGAGGGGGCTGGCAAAAATCTTTGATTTTTGACTGGGGGAGAGAATACTACCCCTCAGTCACGCTATTCGCGTGACAGCTCCCCTGACAAGGGGAGCCTTGGGCGCTCCCGCGCCAGTTAAGAAAACTTGAATTTGGCGGAGGTTAGATATGCTTGAAAAGATGAGAGATTTCTTTGAGGCAAGACTTGCTGGATACGATGCGCATATGATGACGAATATTGAATCGGCAACCGAGTTCTATCCTTACACGGCCCAAATGCTGCCTGCTATCGAGAACGGCAGTATTCTCGATTTAGGCTGTGGTACAGGTTTGGAATTGGAAGCCTACTACTTGCGATGCCCCACAGCAAAGGTAATGGGCATTGATTTGTCAAAAGGTATGTTATCTGCCCTCCGTAAGAAATTTGCTGATAAAGATATTACATTGATTGTTGGTTCCTATTTCGATGTGCCATTAGGTGAAGAAGTGTTTGAAGCGGCTGTATCTGTTGAAAGTCTGCATCATTTTACAAAAGAGCAAAAAGCTCCCCTTTATGCCAAGCTTCATACTGCACTAAAAGAAAATGGATATTTTATATTGACGGATTACTTCTCTTTATCAGATGAGGAAGAAAAGATGCACCGTCAAAACTTGATTGCCTTAAAAGCAGAACAAGGTATTTGTGATGATGAATTCTATCATTACGATACACCTCTTACAGTAAAGCACGAAACTGAAGCATTACTTGAAGCTGGTTTTTCCGCTGTCGAAATTTTGAACCATTGGGGAGCAACTTATACACTAAAGGCAGTTAAGTAAATTCCAATTTGTCGAACAGTTAGAAAAACTTGAATTTTACAACCACGGAGGATATATATGTTCCATAGGGAAAGTTGGTATTTCGTTGGTATTTCCACGGTCTGGGATGTGTGAGGCAGCCGATCAATCACAACACAATGAATGACAAGGGGATACCAACATGAACGAATACGAAGTTTTTATTGAAGATATCAATTCCTGCGGCGGCGAACGGTACGCCAAGAAAGAGCTGATCGAAGTGGAAGCGGACAGCCCGGAAAGCTATGTCAAGGCGAATGGCCGTTTTCCCATTATTGACATCACCGAAAATGCAAATGGCGATACCGTAATTCTCACAGGTGACGGTGCCGGCAATATGCTGCGCTACACCTTTACGGAATGCTGAAATGATCAAAGCAGCCGCTGACCGAATGGTCAGCGGCTGCTGTTTTTGTTGTATAAAGCTATGCCGCGTTTTTCAGCGGGGAGGAGAAGCTTGCGTAAGCGGTGAAGGGGTATGGAGTGGGGTTGCACTGGGTCTTGCTGTCGAAGACGCCGCCGCCGGTGATGTTGCCGAACATCTTGCCCCAGCCGCCGTAGTAGTTCAGATACTCCCGGAAATCATTGTAGTGATTGTGGGTGTAGAACACATACACTTCGTCGGTCTCGAAGATGCCGTTGCGGTTCTTGTCCTGCCGGGCATAGACCAGCCGGGCAGCGCCACGGATGATGTAGGTACCGTTGTTGTAGATCCTGGCGGTGTAGCCGGGGGTGACGGTGCCGGTGGTGCCGATGTCCATCTCAAAATACTGCAGGTCGCCGCCGCAGCCGGAGATGTCCGGCAGCTTGGGTTCGTAGGGATATTTTTTGGTGTTGCCGGTGAAATGGGAGTGGTTCAGCCGCAGGTATTCGCCCCAGATGTCCGTATCCGGGTCCCCGCTTTTCTTGGAGGTGTAGTTGGCGGGCAAACAGTCGGAGGAGCCGCCGAAGGCATACATGTAGGCAGCCACCTCTTCCAGGGTGATATAGCCGCCGTCTTTGTAGATCTCCATCACCTTGTTGCCGCTGCTGTCCACCACGGTGTAGGTCCTGCCATCGTCGGAGTAGAAAGCATCGGTGTTGCGCACATACAGCTCGCCGTCCATGGGCTGGTCCTCCGCGGCGACAGCTTCCTGATCCGGTACGGTCAGACTGCCGGAGAGGAATCCGTGCTGGGAGCGGTAGTAGGCGTCCATATAGTTGTTGGCGGGGGTGTAGTTCGCGTAAAATTCCTCACGGCTGACGCCCACATAGGGGTCGCTGGTGGGGATGGATACAGGAGGGGTCTGATCTTCCGGTGTCTGGCAGCCGCTGAAGAAGCTCAGCAGCATCAGCAGCACCAGAAGGGCGAGCCCTGTCCGTTTCAGCGCATGCATTGGCAGTAACCTCACGAATCAAAGAATACCACCAATATATAGAAATTTTGGAAAAAAGTCAAGCCGCCGCCGGTCAGGGCTGATTCACCACCCCGGCAAAGAGGGGGATGCTGCTGGTGATGATGAAGATAAAGGGGCGATCCAGCACGAAGTCGATAGTTTCGTCGGGGGGCGTTCCGCCGGCGCCCGGGAGCGAAATGAAAGCGGCGGCCTCTACGCCCTCCTCATCGATCTTTACCCGCACCGCCTGGCTTGCTGCGCTGAAATGCACGGGCATATCGCCGGTGATGGCGGAGAAATCTGCCATGCCGGGGGTAAACGCATCGGTGACTCCCATGGCCTTCAGCCCGGCCGTCAGATCCTGGGAAGCAGATATATCAAATTTGGGCAAGGACAGATTGACGATGACGCTTTTTTGATCCTTCCAATCGGGATTCAGAAGTATGTCCGCATACTGGTCATCCTGCAGCACATCCTCCACGCTCTTCCCCTCATCCGGCAGAATGAACCACATTTTGCTGCCGTTCCTCAAGGATAAGCATATGGCACCGAAATGATCGCCCCAGTAGTATTCTGTGGTGAGCGATTGGTTCATAAAGGTCACATTTTGGTCGCCGTTGGGACTGTGGAATACATCGGAGGTGTTCTTTTTTGCGGAGAATTGGTCAAACCATTTTCCTTTGAAATACAGGGTAGAATACAGTGCCAGGATCGTGTCCTGGGACAGGTGGATATTATCCGCGGCGTTTTTCAGAAGACCGCCGGTATTGTTGTTCAGCCAGGTGCTGATGGCGCTGTCCACGACGCTGGTGCCAAGATCACCGCGGTAGACGGAGGCGTGGTGTGCCGTGGATAGAATATCCAGAGCCTCCTGATGGAAGTTTAGCCCATTTTCCAGCCAGAGAGAGTTGGCAATGGTGCAGATGTTATCGTCGTCGCTCATATAGCTGGACTCCCAAACCGCATAGACCTGGTCGCGCAGATCCTCCATATCTTCTGCGCCCAGAAGCGACAGGATCTGCTGCCGGGTGTTGCCGCCGGTGACCTCCGCCGCCATGGCCAGGCCGGTATAGGCATTTGCCGGAGACCAGATCAGGTTACCATCTCCCCGGAGAAAGGTGCGGTTGCCTTCGGTGAAGAAAGGCAGCAGCAGCTTGTGGGCCAGAATGGAATTTTCGGTGATCGCGTGTGCTTCTTCGCTGTAGGCAGCTTTGGCTGCGAGCCAATCGGCAGTGTTGGGGTAGTCTTCCTGCTTGGGAGGAGAGAGCCTTTGCCGACCTGCGGACAGGGTGATCGCCTCTGCTTGGATGGGGAAAGGTGTGAATCCTTCGTCGGGAGCAGGCGAGGGTGCAAAGGATATACCGACGGTGATGACGATCGCCAGCACCGCCGCGATGGTGCCCAGAAGGATCCGGCGCTTGGGAAGGGGCTGCTTTGCCGCTTCGCTGATGTGCTTGTCGCTGATATGGTCCAAAGCTTCGGAAAGCTTTTCGTTATTCATGGTATCCCTCCTTGATCAGGAATGTTCGCAGCTTTTCCCGGGTGCGGCTTAGGCGGACGGTGACAGCGTTTGCACTCATGCCAAAATCCCGGGCGATCTGCTCTATACTGTCGCCAAACCAGTACCTGCGCAGAAAGATCCGGCGGCTTTCCGTGGTGACGGTGTCCAGAAACCGGTCGATGGCGCGGCCCAGCTCCCGGGCCTGCACGATCTGCTCCAGAGCGCCTCCGGGGATGCACCCGGCGAGTTCGTCCAGAGAAAGATCCGCACCGGTATCCCGCTTTTGGGCAGTGTTGCTGCGCAGACGCTTCAGAGCGGTGTTGCGCCCGATGCGGTAGACATAGGGTGCCAGAGGTTTGGGCTGCTTGGGTGGAATGGTGTTCCACACCGCCAGGTATGTATCACTGACAGTTTCTTCTGCATCCCGGGGATCGGACAGAATGTTGGCCGCGATCCGATGCAGCTGCGCGCCGAATTGCCTGGCAAGGGCAGCCAACGCGTTCTCGGAGCGCTCGTTCAATAAGTGTATGATGAAGTTGTCGTCCATGGCCGTCACCTCCCTCACCTATATACTACCATTTTGGAAGAGAATCTTACATATAATATAGTATAAAACTGGTATATTTTCAATATAGCTGGAAATACTCCCACCAGGAGGGATCGCTATGAAGCTTAGTGAAGTAATGACCGATGGGGTGATCCGCATCCACCCGGAGGAAACGGTGGCAGTAGCGGCAAGAATGCTGACACATTATAATATCGGCTCGCTGCCGGTCTGCTCTGCTGACGGCAAGCTCTGGGGCATGGTGACGGACCGGGATCTGGTGACCCGCTGCCTTTCTGCCGGAAGATCGCCGGAGCAGACCAAGGTGCGGGAAGTGATGACCCAGCGGGTGATCACCGCGTCACCGGAGATGGATACCGGCGCAGCGGCCCATTTGATGGGCGCGCAGCAGGTGCGGCGGCTGCCGGTGGTCCGCTCCGGGCAGCTGTGCGGCATGGTCAGCCTGGGTGATCTGGCAAAGCATGACACCAGCAGCATCGATGCCGGGGATGCTCTTTCGGACATCAGCAAAAATGTTTCAAAAAGATAAGAAAAGTGCTTGACAAATGAAGATGCAAGTGCTATCATATGCAGGCTAACCGATGAAGGGCGAAAATCCGGAGGTTGGCTGCAGAAAAATCTTCAAAAAAAGCAAAAAAGTGCTTGACAAATGAAGATACATCTGCTAATATATAAAAGTTCGCTGGGCGGACAAAACTGTACCTTGTAAATTGAATAATGTGAGACAAACTAGACACCTTGGACAATTATATGGATTGTTTAAGCGATGTATATCGAATAACAGCCAACGAAATTCTTGAGTAAAATTTGCTAGACAAATTTATTCAAAAGATTAT
>JBGVJN010000069.1:0-15306 GCA_045129455.1 Faecousia sp.
CCTTCAGGGGATCTGCATCACCCAGCTTCCGGATCCGGAGGCCGGCACGCTGATGCTGGGCGCCCGTGTGCTGCAGCCCGGGGATATTCTTACGGCGCAGCAGCTGGAGAAGGTGACCTTCCATCCCCTGCGCTCGGAGCAGGACAGGGAAGCGGTGGTCACATTTCTGCCCATTTATGAGGACCGGGTAGCCACTGCCACCGCAGTGACCGTTCTGGTTCGGGGCAAGGAGGATAAGGCACCGGTAGCGGAGGACCTTGCCATGGAGACCTACAAGAACCTGCCCAACCAGGGCACGCTGAAGGTCACCGACCCGGAGGGCCTTGCCATGACCTTTACCGTCACCCGGCAGCCCAAGCGGGGAGAAGTGACGGTAAATACCGACGGTACCTTCGTCTACACGCCGAGAAAGAATAAGGTAGGGGTGGATTCCTTTACCTATACCGCTACGGACCCGGCGGGCAATGTTTCCCGGGAGGCTACCGTGACCATCCAGATTCTGAAGCCGGCGGATGGCGCCCGGTATGGGGATACGGAGGGCAGCGATTGCCGCTTTGAGGCGGAATGGCTGAAAAATACCGGTCTGTTCGTGGGTGAGCAGGTGGGCGGCCAGCTTTGCTTCCATGGGGATAAGCCGGTGAGCCGTGAGGAATTTTTGGTGATGATGCTCAAGGCTCTGGACATTCCCGAGGAAAAGGATGCCCAGGTGCTGCAGTATGTGCAGGATGCGCCCCAATGGCTGCAGCCTTACCTGGCGGCAGCGTACCGGGCAGGGATCCTGTCTGAACTGCCTGCCGAGAGTGGGGACTTCACCGCCGGTGCGCCCATTACGGGAGCGGAGGCAGCGGTGATGCTCCAGAGCGCCATGGAGCTGGCGGTGACTACGGTGGTGGACGAAAATGATCCCGCCGTTCCCAGCTGGGCGGCGGTGGCCGTGACGGCGATGTGGGATCACGGCATTGGCTTGGATGCCATGTCGGAGCTGACCCGTGGGGAGGCTGCGAAGCTTCTGTACCGGGTGAGCAAGCTGGCACCGGAGGCCCCCGGCCTGATGATCTACCGTTAAGCAGAGTTCCCCAAGGGTATGATGCCCTTGGGGAACTGATTTTTTCAGAGGGACATAAAAATTACAACGGAAAAATGAAATCCGATTGCAGATTTTTTAGAAAAAAACGAAGAAAAATGAAACATTTGCGCAACCGGTTACATATTTTTTCGATGAAAAGCCCCGGAAACGAAAATATTTTGTTGATTATGATGAAAAAGTTTGAAAAAAGCCTCAATTTCCTATTGCTTTTTGTGCGAAATTCCTTTATAATGATGGCAAAGTATGGCAGGAGGTGGCGCATATGGGCGAATTGATCGCGGTTCTGTCCGGCAAAGGCGGTACCGGCAAGACTTCCGTCTGTGCGGCGGTGGCTACGGCCCTGGCGCGGATGGGCGAAAGCGTCCTGTGCATCGACTGCGATATCGGTCTTCGGAATCTGGATATCTCTTTGGGTATGAGCCAATTGGCTGCGCTGTCTTTTTTGGATGTGTGCAGCGGGGGCTATCCGCTTACCCAGGCCGCGGTCCATCCGAAGTACCCCAAGCTGCATTTTCTGACGGCGCCGCTGAACTGCACAGCCGATCAGATCGACCGCACCGCCTTCAGCGATATGCTGAAGGAAGCCAGAAAGCATTACCGCTATGTGTTTCTGGACGCTCCTGCCGGGGTGGACGCAGGCTTTCGCCTGTGTGCCTCCTACGCAGACCGGGCGATCCTGGTCACCGGCGCGGACCGGGCTTCCGTGCGGGATGCGGGAAGAGCAGGCCAGCTGCTGGAACTGATGGGTCGGTCCGGCGTCCGATTGGTGGTCAACCGGGTCAATGAAAAGCTCTATGCCGCCGCCGGAGTCACGGTGGACGATGTGATGGACGAGGCAGGCCTGCCGTTGCTGGGCATCGTGCCTGAGGATGTCAATGTAGTTCTGGCCGCCGCCTTTGAGCAGCCGCTGCTGGACTACAGTAAGAAGGGCGCAGCCGCCGCGGCGGTGCGCATTGCCAAAAGAATTCAGGGCGAGCCGGTGCCCATAACCATCCGGTAAAAAAGAAAAGGGGAGATCTTGGGTGAATATTGCGTTTTTGGCACACGACAAGAAGAAAGAATTGATGGTCCAGTTCTGCACTGCTTACAAGAGCGTGCTGATCAAGCATAATCTCTACGCCACCGCTACCACCGGCCGGCTTATTGCGGACAATACAGGTCTGCCCTTGACCCTGCTACTGTCTCACAAGCAGGGCGGTCATCAGCAGATCAACGCCCGGATCGCTTACAATGAGATCGATCTGGTGCTGCTGTTTACCGATCCCAATACCACCGATCCCTGGGATGACAGCCAGATGATCGAGACTATCCGCCATTGCGACAAGCACAATGTACCCATTGCCACCAACCTTGCCAGTGCGGAGATGCTGATTATGGGTCTGCAGCGTGGCGATCTGGATTGGAGAGAAATGCTCCACATCAAGCCCCGTTATTGATCATTTATGCCGCCCGGCCACCTCGGCGGGCGGCTTTTTCGTACAGTACTGTTATACGAGAAAGGATTTAAGTTTATGGAGATCATTCGTCCCCGGACACTGTCCGGCTTTATGGAGCTGCTGCCTCAGAAGCAGATCCGATTTGAAAAAATGCTGGAGGTGCTGCGCAATACCTACAGTGCCTACGGCTTCGCCCCCCTGGATACCCCGGCCATTGAGGATGCCCAGATTTTGCTTGCCAAGGGCGGCGGCGACACGGAGAAGCAGATCTACCGCTTCCAGAAGGGCGACAGTGATCTGGCGCTGCGCTTCGATCTGACTGTGCCTCTGGCCAAGTATGTGGCGCTGCACAGCAACGAGCTGGCGTTCCCCTTCCGCCGTTACCAGATCAGCAAGGTCTATCGTGGCGAGCGTGCCCAGCGTGGCCGCTTCCGTGAGTTCTACCAGGCGGATATCGACATCATCGGCGACGGCAAGCTGGATATCCTCAATGAGGCGGAGATCCCTGCCATCATCTATAATGTGTTCCGTGGCTTCGGTCTGAAGCGGTTCCAGATCCGTGTGAATAACCGCAAGATCCTCAATGGCTTCTATGCCATGATGGAGCTGAGCGAGAAGAGCGGCGAGATCATGCGCACCGTGGACAAGCTGGATAAGATCGGCCCGGATAAGGTCCGTGGCATTCTGGTGACGGATTGCGGTCTGACCGAGGCGCAGGCGGAGGAGATTTTGAAGTTCATCGCC
This sequence comes from Faecousia sp., assembly GCA_045129455.1. Lineage (GTDB taxonomy): Bacteria > Bacillota > Clostridia > Oscillospirales > Oscillospiraceae > Faecousia. The sequence continues at coordinate 3,268 of JBGVJN010000069.1, forward strand.
ATCACCGGCACCAATGATCAGGTGCTGGCTGCCCTGGAGGGCTATGCCGGACGCAATGAGATCTTCGATCTGGGTCTGGAGGAACTGAAGGCAGTTACCCGGAATCTGGCAGCCTTCGGCGTGCCGGAGGAGAATTTTGCCGTGGATCTGACCATCGCCAGAGGCCTGGACTATTACACCGGCACGGTGTATGAGACGACGCTTTTGGATCATCCGGAGATCGGCTCTGTCTGCTCCGGCGGCCGCTACGACAATCTGGCCGGTTATTATACCGAGCGTCAGCTGCCCGGTGTGGGCATCTCCATTGGCCTGACCCGCCTGTTCTATGTGTTGGACGAGCAGGGCTTGCTGAATCCCCAGCTGCCTTCCGCGCCTGCGGATGCGCTGGTGCTGCCTATGACCTCGGATCCCGCCCCCGCCATTGCCCTGGCCCAGGCGCTGCGTGCCGGCGGTATTCGGGTGCAGCTTTACGGCGAGCAGAAGAAATTCAAGCAGAAGATGGCCTATGCGGATAAGCTGGGCGTGCCCTTTGCGGTGCTGCTGGGCGAGGACGAGATCGCCGAGGGCGTCTGCTCTGTGAAGGACATGGTCAGCGGCCAGCAGGTGAAGCTCAGCCCCCAGGAGGCTGCGGCATATATCAAGGCCAGCCTGGTGTCCAATAACGGCCCGATCATTCTGGAAAAGTAACCCTTTGGGAGGGGAACAATGGAGCAGCAATTTATTGCCGCCTGGGCGGCGAATCGGGAAAAGGCCGCAAAGCTGGGTGTCCGTATGCGCCCGGTGGCGGAGGAAGAGGCCATGAAGACCGCCCACCGCAGCCTGTCCGGCCATAAGGAAAGCGACGGCTTCAATATCCTGGCAGACAAGGGACATCTGGAGCTTTCTTTGGAGGCACTGGCGGTAGATAAGCGGTTTACGGGCTTGTTTTCCGATGATGAGGCCAACAATGCCTTGACCCGTCTTCTGGCAGCGGGCTATCATTTTTGATCTGCGAATATTTTCAAGCCGCTTTGGCTTGAAGCAAAAAAGGTAGACACGAAGGTGTCTACCTTTTTATGTATTATGAGGATTGAGAGCGGCGGCAGCGGATGATACTGCCCGGTCAGGAATAAATACGCCGCCGGTGGGCGAAGTAAGCGGGAAGATACGGAAGCGCATGGATCAGCAGATAGATGCCGTAAACCAGCACCACGGAAAACCAATCCGGCGTGGCGGCGCCGATGGGTGCGAAGAAGAAGGACTCCAGCTTGAAAAACATATAGTCGGAATCCACGGGAGAGAAATTCACCAGATTTGCCACCAGGGATACAGCCAGCGCGGGGATGGCGGGCAGCAGAAGCTGCCAGGCTTTGGTCACTCGCGTATAGCTGTGATATCCGCTGAGCAGCATGGAAGCTGCGCAAAATACCAGGGCGCCGTGATAGAACAGGGTGTGAAAGCCCGCAAAGGAGATGCAGGAATAGTTGCTCAGCACATTGGCGGGATATACGAAGTTGATCAAGCCGCCCAGAACTCCCAGGGAGCATACATAGCCGCAGGCAGCGTAGCGGACATTTCCCTTGCCCCAGATGGCAAAGGGCAGGGCATACAGGAAGATGCTGCACGGATACAGGGGCAGGATGCCGCCCCATTCAAAGCTGACCGCCTTGCCGGTGAGGGTCTCCCAGGTGATCTTGGTGATCTCCAGCACCACCAGGACGATCCACAATACGGTGTAGACCGGTCTCAGATGCTTGCCGCCGGAGCGCTTGATCATGGAGCAAAGAAGCACGATCAAAGCGACACACAGCGCAGATACGACAAAATGCAGCGGTGTAAACAGTGTGCCGGGCATCTGCTGGGCAGGCGGCAGGAAATCCTTATGGGTAAAGTAATTTTGGAGCAGATCAGAAAAGGTCCACACGGGGATCGCCTCCGTTTTCATGGATTTGTTCCCGGAAATTATACCATAAAATCCGCCCGGCTGTCAGCGCCGCAAAGCTTAAGTTTTCTTGAAGATTTACTTCCGGGGATGCCAGGGGTGCATATTTTCCAAATTGCTTGCAAATCATAGAAGATTTGGTATAATTCGACTATACTTACAAATGAGAGGAAGAGGTACTATGAAAGGGATCTGGAAGATCGTGAGGATCATTTTGGTGTTTTTCCTGTCGCTGGCGGTGATCGCGCTGGCATGGTATGCCATTGAGATGAGCTCGCTGCAGCCGGGAGAATCGGCGATCCCCTTTATTGACTTTGTGCTTTACCTGTTGGGCTTCGGAGATCTGACGCTGGAGGATCACTATCTGCAGGCGGTGTTTTCTACCCTGGGTCTGTTCGCGGTCACACTGCTGTCGTCGGTATTTACTGTGAATTTGTTCGAGCTTCGCAGCAAGGTGCGGATCGGCTCCCATCTCATCATCAAAAGCAAGCGTTCAGCCAAGGTGGAGCTGCGCTCAGCCGGAAGAGATATCTATGATCTGACGGCAAAGCTGATCTGCAAATGCGGCCGGGATGTGACGGCGGAGGAGCAGCAATTTCCTTTTGTGGCGAAAAAGTCTTCCCAGGAGCTGACCTTCGAGATCGCTCCCGGCTCGGTGATCTATCAGTATCTGCGGGCGGAGTATCTGGATCCCGCCTGTGAGCCGCAGCTGATCCTGACGGTGACCTATACGGATATCGAGACCGGCCAGGAATATACCATGGCGAAAAAGTACCAGTATACTTGCGACCGGAAAAGCCAGATCCTCTTTGACCAGACCCATAGCCCGGAGCTGGAGGCTGCGGTGCGCCAAAGCGTGGAAAGCGGCACATTTTACATCAACCTGGCCTCTGTGGTTCCCTGCAATGCGGAGGATATCGATCTTACCTATGGGGACAAGTCTGCTCCCCAGAAGCTCTCTCAAAAGCAGGCCTTCCGGGCTGCGGTGCATATGGACAGCCATAAGACCTATGTCCCCGGAGACTTTACCATGGCGGTGACCAAGGACCTGCTGGGAAATGACTGGACGACATACTATGACCTTGGCTGCGCACTGAAATTCAGCTATAAGGTGGAGGGCGATATGGCGGTGACCATGGAGTTGAAAAGCGGCGCTGCCAACCGGATCATCAAGACCAAAAAGCTCCGGGGCAGTGACGAATTTGCGGATTGTGTGCTGGATCTGCGCAGCTTTTCCCGGGAGGAGCTGGAGCAGGTAAGTGAGCTATGCTTCACGGTGTTTTATAAGGATGTGGATCCCCAGGATCCCACAGGCAGCTTCAGTATCCGGAATTGTATGCTGCAGGTGGAGGGCTAAGAAGGAGCGGACAATGATCTATGTAACATCGGACCTTCACGGATATCCGCTGAAGAAGTTTCAGCGGCTGCTGGAAAAAGCAGAGTTTTCCCAGGAGGATTTTCTGTTTGTCCTGGGAGATGTGATCGACCGGGGGCCGGAAGGGGCGCAGCTGCTGCGCTGGATGGCGGAGCAGCCCAATGTGCAGCTGATCCTGGGAAATCACGAGGCGATGCTCCTTTCCTGCGAGTTTCTGTTTGAAGCGGTCACGGAGGAAAGCCTGGAGCGGCTGGATACCGGGAAGCTGGAGCTTCTGAGCAACTGGATGGCCAACGGCGCGGCACCCACGCTGGCAGGCCTTCGCAAGCTGCTGAAGGAGGAGCCGGAGATTTTGGAAGGGATCCTGGAGTATCTTCACGATGCTCCAACATATGACCAGGTGATGTGCGCCGGGCAGCGGTTTGTGCTGGTCCATGCGGGCCTGGAGAATTTCCGACCGGATCGGCCGTTGGAGGATTACGCTCCCGAGGAGCTGCTCTGGGCAAGGCCGACACCGGATACCCGATATTTTGAAGATGCGGTGACGGTCTTTGGGCATACACCCACAGGGTACTTCGGAAGTCAGTACCGGGGAAAAGCGATGAAGACCGACACTTGGATCTGTATCAATACCGGCGCCGCGGATGGAAATAGCCCCATGCTCCTGCGCCTGGAGGATGGGAAGGAATTCTACGAAAGTGTGTAAAGATATCAAAGAAGCAGACTAATTATCGGAATCGGCACAATAGAAGTGTGTGAGAAGGATGAAAGAATAAGCCTCCCTTGTGCAAAGGGAGGTGGGCGAAATCTTTGATTTCGCTCGGAGGGATTGTTGGGACACAATACAATCACGCACCTGGTTTGGTGGCTGGTCCTGCCCAAAACAATCCCCCAGTCATTTGCTCGTTCCTCGCAAATGCCAGCCCCCTTTACACAAGGGGGCCTTTACGCAGTTGGCAGAATAGAATTGCGCGTTTGCATTTTGCTGCGCAAATTAAGGTTCGCCGCCGTCAAGCCGTCGGCGGCAACAGTCCACCGGACTGTTGCATTTGATGGTTCGAGTCCCATCGGGATCTGATCGTAAAAAGAAACGCCCCTGCGGAAGCAGGAGCGTTTCTTTATGGTGATCCGCCTGGGACTCGTTTGCATTTTGGTGCGCAAAATTAAGGTTCGCCGCCGTCAAGCCGTCGGCGGCAACAGTCCACCGGACTGTTGCATTTGATGGTTCGAGTCCCGTCGGGATTTGATAATACAAAAAACGCCCCTGCGGAAGCAGGAGCGTTTCTTTATGGTGATCCGCCTGGGACTCGAACCCAGGACACCCGCCTTAAAAGGGCGGTGCTCTACCGACTGAGCTAGCGGATCGTTTGGCTGGGATGGCAGGATTTGAACCTACGAATGCCAGAGTCAAAGTCTGGTGCCTTACCGCTTGGCGACATCCCAATGTGAATGCGCCCGGAATCGGACACGCATGGAATTATATCATATTATTTCCTGTTTTGCAATACTTTTTTCAATCAATTAAAGGCACCTGCGGTATCGCAGGTGCCTTTTTTGTGCGGTAGCGGTTTACAGACCGAAGTAACGGGCGGCATTGTAGTAGGAGATGCCCTCCACGATCTTCTTCAGACTGCTGTCGATGTTGGGATACTCGCCGTTTTCCACCCAGTTACCCACCAGGTTGCACAGGATGCGGCGGAAGTAGTCATGCCGGGCGTAGCTGAGGAAGGAACGGGAGTCGGTGAGCATGCCCACAAAGTTGCCAAGCAGGCCCAGGCTTGCCAGGGACTTCATCTGCTCCTCCATGCCCACCTTGTGATCGTTGAACCACCAGGCGGAGCCGTGCTGGATCTTGCCGGGGATGGTGCTGTCCTGGAAGCAGCCGATGAGCGTGCCCAGCTGGGCGTTGTCGGCGGGATTCAGAGAGTAGACGATGGTCTTGGGGCAGGCACCTGCCATATCCAGCGCGGAAAGCAGCTGGGCGATGTTGCCGCCGCAGGTGTTCTGGGCGATGGCATCCACGCCGGTGTCGGCACCCATGGTGGTGAAGATCCGATGATTGTTATTGCGCAGGCAGGAGTAGTGCAGCTGCATGGCGATGTCCAGCCGGTGGTAAGCCTTGCCCAGATGCACCAGGATCACGCTCTGGTAGCCCTCCACCTCCTGGGTGGTGAGCGCTTCGCCCTTCAGTGCCTTCTGGTAGACCGCATCGGCCTGTTCTACGGTGTAATTCTGCCAGGGGACATAGTCAAGGCCATGGTCGCTGGCACGGCAGCCCCGGGCATGGAAGTATTCCAGACGCTCCACCAGAGCATCCAGCACCTCCTGCATATTGGCAAGGCGCTCCTTGCCCACGCTCTTGGCAAGAGCGTCCATGTAAGCCAGGAAGCCATCCTTATGGATGTTCACGGCCTTGTCGGGACGGTAGGAGGGACGGACCTGGACGCGGATGGTCTCGTCAGCGGCGATTTTTTCATGCCACTGCAGGTCGTCGATGGGATCGTCGGTAGTTCCGATGAAGGCCACATTTGCCTTGCGGATGAGGCCGCGGGCGGTCATATCCGGGTCGTTTCTCAGCAGGTCGTTGCAGTGATCCCAGATCCTGCGGGCGCTTTCCACGGTCAGCGGCTCATGGACGCCGAAGAACTGCTTCAGCTCCAGATGGCACCAGTGGTACATGGGGTTGCCGATGGCCATCTCCAGGGCTTCCGCCAGCTTGCAGAAGCGGGCGAAGGGATCCTGCTTGCCGGTGATGTAATCTTCGGGGATGCCGTTGGAACGCATCATGCGCCACTTGTAGTGGTCGCCGGCGTAGCTGCCGTCGGGCTGGATGCCGCCCAGCCATACCTCGGCCAGATTATCAAAGCGGCGATCCTCATAGATCTCCCGGGGATTCAGGTGGCAGTGGTAGTCTACCAGGGGAAGCTTGCTTGCGTAGTCATGATACAGATGACGGGCAGTTGCGGTGTCCAGGATAAAGTCGTTGTCCATAAATACTTTCATATTTTCTGCAGCGGCGATGACCGCGCCTCCTTTGATTTTGGATACTACAATTATATACGATTTAATATGAAAAGCAAGTAAAACCGCAAAAAATCCGGATGCGCGGCTGCGCACCCGGAAAAAGTTACCGAAGGGGACGGATATATCGCTCGTGGCTGGTGGGGGCGGGTCGGGCATGAACGCCGGAGACCAGACCCAGCATGGCGTAGATGGTAACCACGGAGCTGCCGCCGTAGCTGATCAGCGGCAATGTCAGACCGATGACGGGGAATACGCCCAGGCACATGCCCACATTGACGCACACCTGGAAGATCAGAGCTGCCGCGGCGCCGAAGCAGATCATACGGCGCATATAGTCGGAGCTTTGCATGCCCACCCAGATGCACCGGGCGATGATCAGGATCTGCAGCAGCAGCACGAAGGCACAGCCCAGATATCCCAGCTCCTCGCCGATGGTGGAGAAGATGAAGTCTGTCTGCTGGGCGGGCATGGCGCCGGCCTGGGTACGGGTGCCGTTGAACAGGCCCTGGCCGGTAAGACCGCCGCCGGTGATGGACATTTTGGAAAGCTTGGCATGGTAGCCCACGCCTTCGCCTCTGGGGTCGATACTGGGGTCGAAAATATAGAGGATGCGTTTTTTCTGGTGGGTAGCCATCAGGTTCTCCCAGGCAAAGGGCAGCACCGCCGCAATCACACCGGAACCTGCCAGGAACCACCACAGGCTGACACCGCCGGCATAGGCCATACCCACGAAGACGAACACGAAGATCAGCGTAACGCCCGCGTCGGAGGAAATGAGCAGGTTCGCACCGGCGATCAGCGCCAGATGGAACAGCATATGGGTCACTGAGGGGAATGAGGACAATCGGTTTTGGTGGGAGCCCATAACCGAGGCCATGATGATGATATAGAAGATCTTGCAGATCTCCGCGGGCTGGATGTAGAAGGGCAGGAAGGGGAAGTCCAGCCAGCTTCGGTTACCGGTGTTGTTATCGGTGCCGAAGGGGATCAGCATCAGCAGCAGACCCATGTTCATGATGACCAGGGAGAGCCGATGCTCCGACATAAATTCCGCGTCGATGGAAGAAATGATGGCGTACATCAGCACACCCAGCAGCGTTGCCGCGATCTGGACGATGATGTAACGCATACTGCCGCCGAACTTGGCGGCGCTGGTGGCACTGGAGATCACAAGGCAGCCAAATGCCGAAGTTACCAGACAAAGTACCAGCAGGACCATATCGCCCTTGCGAAAAAAGCTCCGGAATTCCCGGTAAAGATCACGCAGCAAATTGACCGCCTCCTTTCATAGCCGCTATTGTATCACGAAACAAAGAAAAAGTAAATAGAAGAATCTCCCCGTGGCATTACCCACGGGGAGAGAAAGCTTATGCCAGGTAGATCGCCTTGCAGGCCAGCATGGTCTCGTAGCAGTCCAGCTTGCTTACCAGCTCAATGGGAGCGTGCATGCTCAGCACGGGCACGCCGGCATCCACGGTGACGATGTTGCGGTTGGCCATATAGGCAGCCACAGTGCCGCCGCCGCCCTGGTCCACACGGCCCAGAGTCGCGAGCTGCCAGATGACGCCGGCCTTATCCAGCGTGCTGCGCACATGGCCCATAGCCTCGGCGGAGGCGTCGGAGGCGCCGCTCTTGCCACGGGAGCCGGTGTACTTGCAGATGGCAACGCCGTAGTTCAGCTTGCTGTTGTTGCGGCGGTCGCAGGTCTCGGCGAAGTTGGGGTCAAAGGCGTTGGAAACATCGGCGCTGAGGCAGAAGGAATTGGCGAAGCACTTGGTCAGGCGCACATTCTGGGCCAGGCACAGGGCCTCCATGAAGTACTCAAAGGCCTGGCTCTGCATGCCGGAAATGCCCACGGAGCCGATCTCTTCCTTGTCGGCCAGGATGCACACTGCGGTCTTCTCGGGAATTTCAATGTTAAACAGGCTGTAAAGCTCCGCAAAAGCGCACACCCGGTCGTCGTGGCCGTAGGCGCCCAGCAGGCTCCGGTCCAGACCCACCTCGCGGGACTTGCCGGCGGGAACGATGGTCAGCTCGGCGGACAGGAAGTCCTCCTCGATGAGACCGTACTTCTCGTTCAGCAGCTTCATGATGTGCAGCTTCACCAGGTCACTGCCCTCACCGGACAGAGGCTCGGTACCCAGGATCACATTCAGCTGCTCGCCCACGATGCCCTCGGCCAGAGGCTTCTTCATCTGGTCACCGGACAGGTGGATCAGCAGGTCGGAAATGTAGAGGATGGGGTCGGTGTCATCCTCGCCGATGGTCACGGTGACCACGGTGCCGTCCTTGCGATAAACTACGCCGTGGAGCGCCAGGGGAATGGTGACCCACTGGTACTTCTTGATACCACCGTAGTAGTGGGTCTTGAAGTAGGCGATCTCGGAGTCCTCGTACAGAGGATTGGGCTTCAGGTCCATCCGGGGGCTGTCTACATGGGCAGCGCAGATGTTGGAGCCGGCAGACAGGGGCTGCTTGCCTACCACTGCCAGGATGATGCTCTTGCCCCGGTTGTTCAGATAGACCTTGGTGCCGGGCTGAATGTCCATGCCGGGTACCAGGGGTACGAAGCCGTTCTTTTCGGCTTCAGCAACGGCCCATGCGGTGGCTTCCCGCTCGGTCTTGCAAGCGTCCATGAAGCGCATATATTCCTTGCAGTAGCTTTCCATTTCTGCCTTCTGAGCCTCGGTGATGCGGCTGTAGCCGTTGGCGGGCTTCATCAGCAGGTTGTCGCGCAGTTCTTCGTTGGTCATAGGAATTCTCCTTTACAGTTTTTCTTTCATTATACCCAAATCCGCTAAAAAGGCAAGGCATTTCTGCCGGAATTCCTCAGCGGTGCCGTCGTTGGCGAGGGTATGGCTGCAGCGCTCCCGGAACCAAGCATCGGAATGCTGGGCGGCGATACGGCTGCGGGCATATTCCTCGGTGATGCCGTCCCGGGCGATGAGCCTGCGGATCCGCTCCTGCTCCGGTGCGGTGATGGCCACGGTGACCTGGCAAAACTGCGCCAGATCTCCTTCAAACAGGCCGATGGCATCGATGGCCGCCAGCGTGGGCTTTTTGTTCAGCGCGGAAAGCACTTCACGGCGTACGGCGCTGTGGGTGATCCGGTTCAGATCCGCCAGGGCGCCGGGATCGGCGAAAACGATGCGTCCCAGCTTCTTCCGGTCCAGGCTGCCGCCTATGACCGTGCCGGGAAACCGGGCCTCGATCACTGCCAGCAGAGCCTCGTCTTCCAGCAGCAGTTGATGATAGATCTCGTCGCAATCCAGCACCAGACCGCCCATCTCCCGGATCAGCTCCAGCAGGGTGGTCTTGCCGCAGCCGCTGCCGCCGGTAATGCCGATGATCATTCCTCCACCTCCGCGTCAACGATATGGAAGGCCGCCGCCTTCTTCAGTCGGTTCTGCACCGCATAGGCGATGCCGCCGCCCTCGGGGCAGCGGGCGTAGACCTGATGGATGGCAGGATCGTCCAGCTCCCGCAGCGCGGCAAACAGGCCGGCGCTTAAGGTCTGCACATCCGCTTCTTTTCCGTAGGAAAGGGGTGCGCAATCGGCATACAGAGGCAGCTCTTCCTCAAAGCACAGTACCCGGTCGCCGGGGGTAAAATGGCGATGGATATACTGTGCCGCCTTCTCCCGGGAGCCTGCCACGATCACCACAGGCTCGCTGGGAGCATAATGGCGATATTTCATGCCGGGTGCTTTTACTACGGCATCCTTGTCGATGCGGGCAGTGACCGCTTTGTCGATCACCAGATCTCCCAGCACCTCCAGCAGCTGCTCCGGGGTGATGCCGCCGGGTCTGAGGAGCCGGGGGCGCTCCTCGGTCAGATCCACGATGGTGGATTCCACGCCCACACGGCAGCTGCCGCCGTCCACGATGGCATCGATGCGGCCGTCATGGTCGTGCAGTACATGCTGGGCAGTGGTGGTGGAGGGTTTGCCGGAAATGTTGGCGGAGGGCGCTGCCACGGGAACACCCGCAAGACGGATGATGCTGCGGGTGATATCGCAATCCGGACATCTGACGGCCACGGTGGAAAGACCTGCGGTGGTGCGCTTGGGGACGGTGTCCCGGGCGGGCAGCACCAGGGTCAGCGGGCCGGGCCAGAAGGCATCGGCCAGAGCGTAGGCGGCCTTGGGGATGCTGTGGCAGAATTTTTCCATATCCGCCGCGTCAGCCACATGCAATATCAGCGGATTGTCCTGAGGGCGGCCTTTGGCTTCGAAAATTTTGGCCACGGCGGCCTCGTCCAGACCGTTGGCGCCCAGACCGTAGACCGTCTCCGTGGGGATGGCCACCAAACCGCCGTTTTTTAAGATGTCAGCCGCGACCAGCGCCGTGTCCGGTGCCGCCGCGGATAAAAATAAGGTATTCATTCACATTCCTCCTGTACGGGAATGGTCAAATTTCAGTTTGTCGTGCTGTCGTTCCGTAGGGGAGGGTCTTGACCCTCCCTCAACATAGCGATATTTGAACCGCAGGTTTAACGCAGAAATGTAGCATTTTCGTAAAATACCGGCATATTCTAAGATTTCGGGTTTAGGGAGGGTCAAGACCCTCCCCTACAGTGGCTGTACGCTAAATCCCAATTTGCTCAAATATACGCATGGGCAGCTGCATTACCGCAGCTGCCCATGGATGGATCTTGAATTACACAGTGGGCTGGTTAGCTGCTTCGATGATCTTCACGAACTTCTCGGGCACCAGGGAAGCGCCGCCGATCAGACCGCCGTCGATGTCGGGCTGTGCCAGCAGCTCGAAAGCGTTCTTCTCGTTCATGGAGCCGCCGTACAGGATGGAGATGGCACGGGCATTCTTGGAGGAGTACAGCTTGCGCACCACGGTACGGATGCTCTCGCAAACTTCCTCAGCCTGCTCGGGGGTAGCGGTGCGGCCGGTGCCGATGGCCCAGATGGGCTCGTAGGCGATGACGACCTTGCGGATCTTGTCCTCGGAAACGCCCTGCAGGCCCAGCTTGATCTGCATAGCGATCCACTCGGCGGTGATGCCGGCCTCACGCTGCTCCAGGCTCTCGCCGCAGCACATGATGGGGGTCAGGCCGGCTTCCAGAGCGGCCAGGACCTTGGCATTGACTTCGGCGTCGGTCTCGCCCATGGCGCGGCGCTCGGAGTGGCCGATGATCACATACTTGCAGCCGGCATCCACCAGCATGTTGGTAGCGATCTCGCCGGTGTAGGCGCCGGAAGCGTTGGCGTTGCAGTTCTCAGCGCCGATGCCCACGCGGGTCTCACGCATAGCGCGGACAGCAGCGGGGATGCAGACGGCAGGCACGCACAGAGCCACATCGCACCAGCGGCCCTTGGGCATGATGGCCTTCAGCTGAGCCATAAACTCCTTGGTCTCGGAGGGGGTCTTGTTCATTTTCCAGTTGCCGGCAATGACGGTCTTACGGTACTTTCTGTTCATTATTATATTCTCCTTTATGTGTACATCGATGTTTCGATGCGATATTGCAAATTTATAGTAGTGTTAAGCGTGGAGCTGGGCCGGCACTGGGCCGGCCCAGACAAAGAACGAAGGGATCTTACTTGTCCTGCAGACAAGCAATGCCGGGCAGCTCCAGGCCTTCCAGGAACTCCAGGGAAGCGCCGCCGCCGGTGGAGATGTGGGTGATCTTGTCAGCAAAGCCCAGCTGCTCGCAGGCAGCAGCGCTGTCGCCGCCGCCAACGATGGTCACAGCGTCGGAGTCA
>JBGVJN010000070.1:0-11139 GCA_045129455.1 Faecousia sp.
GCTGACGACTTCGACGATGAGGATTGAGAAGCTAAAGACCACCCCGGATCGTGCCGGGCGCTACTGGATCACCCTGGATAACGGGGAGAAACTGGCGCTTTACCGGCAGACCGTGGAGGACTTCGCCCTCTACACCGGCAAGGAACTGTCAAACGAAGAATGGGAAGCTCTCCTGGAAAGTGCCGGAAAAATGTCCGCAAGAATGCGGGCGGTACGGATCGTCACCGCATCCGCGGTATCCAAGCGGGATCTGCAGGAGCGGCTGGTGCGCAAAGGGGAGGACCCCACCCAGGCACGGGAGGCCGTTGACTGGATGGAAAGCCTTTCTTTGGTGGATGACCGGAAGACCGCCGAGCATGTGGTGGAAAACTGCATCCGCAAGGGTTATGGCCTTTCCCGGGCTAAGCAGGCTCTGTATGAAAAACGCATCCCGAAGGAACTGTGGGATGATGTGCTGGCTGACTACCCGGATCAGATCGATAAGATCACTGGGTATCTTTCCACCAGGCTGACGGATCCTGAGGATGAAAAGCAGGTGCGCCGGGCTATCGACGCACTGATCCGCCGTGGCCACCGTTATGCTGACATCCGCCACGCTCTTTCAAATCTTTCTATAGATCAAGACCAATTCCCGGAGGAATAACATGGCAAATATTGGATTTATTTCCCTTGGCTGCGCCAAAAACCAGGTGGACTGTGAGCGGATGATGTACCGCGTCCAGGAAGCCGGTCATACTGTATGCGAGGGGATCGTTGGCTGCGATGTTGTGGTCATCAATACCTGCGGATTTATCGATTCCGCCAAGTCCGAGGCTATCGACTTCATTCTCCAGACCGCTGCGCTGAAAGCAGAGGGGCTGGTAGGGAAGATCCTGGTCACCGGCTGCCTTTCCCAGCGTTACCAGCAGGAGGTGCTGGAGCAGCTGCCGGAGGTGGACGGCTTGCTGGGTACCGGCAGCTACACGGAGATCGTTCCCGCTATTGAAGCTTTGCTCCAGGGGGATACAGTGAGTGATTTTGCGTCCATCGATACCCCTGAGGTAGAGACCGGCAGAATCCTTACCACACCGGAGCACTACGCCTACATCAAGATCGCGGAAGGCTGCGACAACCGCTGCGCCTACTGTGTGATCCCGTATCTTCGGGGTAAGTACCGCAGCCGCCAGATGGATGATATCCTCTACGAGGCTCGTCTACTGGCTGCCAGCGGCGTTAAGGAGCTGATCGTAGTGGCACAGGATACCAGCCGCTACGGCACGGATCTGCCCGGACACAAGCGTCTGCTTCCTCAGCTCCTCAAGGAGCTGTGCGCCATCGACGGAATTCACTGGGTGCGGCTGCACTACGCCTATCCCGATGAGATCGATGACGAACTGATCGATACCATGGCCACTGAGCCGAAGATCGTAAAATACCTGGATATCCCCATCCAGCACTGCAACAGTAAGATCCTGAAGCTGATGAACCGCCGTGGTGATAATGCCATGCTGCGCCAGCTCTTTGCCAAGCTTCGCAGCCGTGTTCCCGGCATCGTGATCCGCACCAGCATCATCACAGGCCTGCCCGGAGAAGGGGAGGAGGAGTTCACTGAGCTGTGCGAATTCCTCAAGGAGCTGCGCCTGGAGCGTGTAGGTGCATTCCCGTTTTCCCCGGAAGAGGGGACACCTGCCGCCGAGATGGAGCATCCCGACAGCACCGTTGCCCAGGCAAGAGCGGAGATGGTGGAAACTATCCAGTCCGGGATCATGGACGATTATCACGCATCCATGATCGGCAAGACCCTGGAAGTTCTGGTGGACGGCTACGACGAGGAATATACCCAGTATTTCGGCCGCACCTTTGCCGATTCTCCCGAGATCGACGGCAGAGTCTGGATCGCTTGCGACGAGGATCTCAGCGAAGGCACCTTTGTGAATGTGACTATCGATGGTTTGATCGACGGAGATCTCTCCGGTTATGTTGTGGAGGAATAAGCTATGACGCTTGCAAGTAAGATCACTTTAATCCGCGTGGCGTTTATCCCCCTGTTTATGTATCTGATGGAATTGAGCGGCGGCCAGAGCGGAATTTGGATGTGGCTTTCCCTTGCTGTCTTTATTCTGGCAAGTATCACCGACTATATCGATGGGCAGATCGCCAGAAAGTGCAACCAGGTCAGCGACTTTGGCAAATTTCTGGATCCTCTGGCCGACAAGCTGCTGGTGATCGCGGCCATGGCAATGTTCTGCCAGTGGGGCCAGATGCCCGCATGGGCGCTGATGATCGTCCTGTCCCGTGAATTCGCTGTTACCGGTCTGCGCCTGGTAGCCGTGGGCAAGGGCAAGGTCATCGCTGCCGGTTGGAGCGGCAAGGTCAAGACCGCCAGCACCATGGTAGGCCTGTGTGTCTGGATGGCGTTTCCTGGCGTTCCGGTGCTCAGCTGGCTGATCATCGGTGTGATCCTGGTCACAACCATCTACTCCGGTATCGAGTACTTCGCTCAGAACTGGAACTGTCTGTGGGATTGAGCCTTTTACCGATCACTTATAGCAGACCGATTCTCTATTGTTAAGATATTTGTTTTTTCAGGAGGAACCGTTTCATGATCAAGAAATGGAACGTTAAGATCCCGACACTTTCCGGTGAAATGGAGCGCCGGGTCTATCTGTATCTGCCGGACTCCTATACCCTGGAGCCGGAAAAGCGCTATCCCGTGATGTATATGTTTGACGGCCATAATGTTTTCTTTGATGCGGATGCTACCTACGGCAAGTCATGGGGTATGAAAAAGTACATGGACAAAAGCCGGAAGCAGCTGATCATCGTTGCCGTGGAGTGTAATCACGAGGGCAACCGCAGACTGCAGGAATATTCTCCTGTAAACTTTGAGAACGCTACCCTTGGCAAGGTCAAGGGCAAGGGCAGAGTTTATATGAATTGGCTTGTGAAGACCCTCAAGCCCTATATCGACGAAAACTACCGTACCTTGCCGGACCGTCTGAACACCATCATCTGCGGCTCTTCCATGGGTGGTCTGATGGCGCTTTACGGTGCGTGTGTCTACAACCATGTCTTCCAGCGGGCAGCCTGCCTGTCTCCCAGCATCTGGGTCAATCCCGGCAAGGTGCTGGAGATGGTGGCCCGTGCCAATATCCGCAACGATACCTGTATCTATATGGACTACGGCGCTCTGGAGATGTTCAACCATGTGGCTAACCAGGAGTCGCTGATCTCCACCAGCCATATGCTGCTGACTAAGCGGGTAAATCTGGCACTGCGGATCGTTCCCGGCGGTACCCATTGTGAAGCCTCCTGGGAGCAGCAGATCCCGATCTTTATGGATTGCTTAGGATTGTGAGGACTGTCCAATGAATATTGAATATCACAAGCATTACAGCGGACACCTTTCCCGGGAAATGGAATTCAAGGTCTACGGCCATGGCGGCATGCCGGTACTGTTCATCCCTTGTCAGGGCGGCCGCTTCTTTGATTTTGAAAATTTCCACATGCTGGAGCATTGGGCACAGTGGATCGAGCGGGGAAGATGCACTGTCTATGCCGCCGATTGCATCGACAACGAAGCCTGGGCCGCTTTGGGTGCTGATAGCCGCTGGCGTATCGAGAACCATGAGCGGTGGTACAACTATATTATCGAAGAACTGGTACCCACCATCCGCCACATCAGCGGCTGCATGAACGGCTTTGACCAGCGGATCCTGACCTTCGGCTGCTCCATGGGCGCCATGCACGCGGCAAACCTGTTCCTGCGCAGACCGGATCTGTTTGAGGGCACCTTTGCCATCTCCGGTCTTTACGACTCTACCATGTTCTTCGGCGAGTATATGGACGATCTGGTGTATCGCAACAGCCCGGTGAACTACATCGGAAATATGCCCGGAGATCATCCCTACATTTCCATCTACAATCAACGCAAGATCCTGATCGTAGTGGGACAGGGTGATTGGGAAGGCCCGCTGCTGGAGAGCACCCGAAAGCTGGATACTGTCATGTGCCAAAAGGGCATCCATGCGAGGTTTGAATATTGGGGCTATGATGTTTCCCACGATTGGCCCTGGTGGTACAGGATGGTTGAGCATTATGTCCCGCAATTGCTGAACTGACCCAAAGGAGAGAGAAAAAATGAAGAATTTCATCTTTATTTCCCCCAATTTCCCCGATTCTTACTGGAAGTTTTGCTGGGAACTGAAGAATAACGGAATGCGCGTTCTGGGCATCGGCGACTGTCCCTATGATCAGCTGAAGCAGGAACTGCGGGATTCTCTGCACGAATACTATAAGGTGGATAATCTTGAGAACTATGGCGATGTCTTCAAGGCAGTCGCTTTCTTCACCTACAAGTACGGCAAGATCGATTGGCTGGAATCCAACAACGAGTACTGGCTGCTGCGGGATGCCAAGCTGCGTACCGAGTTCCATATCACCACCGGCTTCATGGAAGCGGATATGGATAAGATCAAGCTGAAGTCCGCAATGAAGGCCTACTACGCCAAGGCCGGCCTGCCCACTGCCCGGTATCACCTGGTAGAGGGCTACGAGGATGCCGCCGCCTTTGCCCATATGGTAGGCTACCCCGTGGTGGTCAAGCCCGACAACGGTGTGGGCGCCAGCAATACCTATAAGCTGAAATGTGACGATGATCTGCATTTCTTCATTGATCATATGGATGACAATATCTACATCATGGAGGAGTTCGTCAAGGGTCATGTGGAGACCTTCGATGCCATCATCGACGGCGAAGGCAAGCCCATCTTCGAGTCCGGCAATGTGACGCCTCATTCACTTATGGATATCGTCAATAACAACGAAGAGTCCATCTACTACATCGTTAAGGAAGTCGCTCCCGATATCCGTGAAGCCGGTGTCAAGACGGTGGAGGCCTTCGGTGTCAAGAGCCGCTTCGTGCATCTGGAGTTTTTTGTGCTGGATGAGGACCAGGACGGGCTTGGCAAGAAGGGTGATGTGATCGGTCTGGAGGTCAACATGCGTCCCGCCGGCGGCTTCACCCCCGATATGTACGACTACGCTTACGACACGGATGTGTATAAGATCTGGGCGGATATGATCGCCTTCGGTCACAACACCCTGGTCATGGACCGCCCCAGACGCTTCTGCGCCTTCGTAGGCCGCCGTGACGGCAAGGCGTACCGGATGGACCACGATGCCATCATGGCCAAGTACGGCCACTGTATGCGCATGCAGGGCCGGATCCCGGATGCCTTGTCCGGTGCCATGGCCAACCAGATGTATGTGGTAGTGCTGGATGACGAGGAAGCACTGCACGGATACTACCGCGACCTGCTGGCCATCAACTGATCTGCGATCCCCCGAAAGGCAAATGCGTGCGTTTCGGGGGATTTATTTAAATTTCTCTTGACTGTGAAGTAGGTTTATACTGTACGATGTTAGGGAAGGAGGGGTGCGTATGCGCATTATTGAGTTGGAAAGCCTTTCAGGGCTTGACCGGGCCACCATCCGCTACTATGAGCGGGAGAATATGATCCATCCCGTACGACAGGAAAACGGATATCGGGATTATACCCAGGAGGACTTGCTGGAGCTGAAGAAGATCAAACTTCTGCGGCAGCTGGGTATGCCGCTGCATAAGATCCGGCAGCTGCAGCAGGGAAGTGACGATATCCATGAGATCCTGGAAGCACAGATCCACAATCTGGAGCAACAGCAGAAGCAGGCGGCCCATTCTGCCCAGGTCTGCCGCCGGATGCAGGAGGATTCCGTGACCTATGCCACCATGGATCCGGAGATCTATCTGAAGGCACTGAAAGAGCCGCCTGCGGAGCATAAGTCTATCCTCAAGGATAACAAGGAATTTCGGGAATTTGTTCCCAGGGATTACCATCCGTTTCGCCATTTCTTTGCCAGGATCGCGGACATGATCATGCTCAGCGCATTCGTTTATTTTTTCCAGGCAGTGATCCTGCAGATGGGCCTGGACACAAAAGTCTTCGGCGCTTTCAGTATCCTTTTTTTGTTACTGTTTGTCCCCATCGAAGCCGCTTGCTATAGCCTTTTTGGTGCCACTCCGGGAAAACTGATGCTCGGCATCCGGGTCATGCAGGTGGATGGCTGCAAGCTGCGTTATGAGGCGGCATTGAGCCGTGCCTTCCGGGTGTACCGCTATGGCATGGGCTGGGGTATCCCATTCTACAGCATCTACCGCCTGTGGAAGAGTATGCAGCAGTACGATACCAATGAGCTATGCTGGAATGATGAGTCTGAGGTCATATATACCCATACTACCCGGGATCGGTGCATCGCCTGGATCCTGGCGGTAGGGCTGACTGTAGGCGGTGTCGCAGTATCAAATTATATGGTCGATTATCCACAATACAGCGGCAAAGGGCTGACAGTTGCGGAATTTGCCATGAATTTCAACAACTATCAAAAGGTTCTTTCCCCCGACAACCCCATTCAACTGCAGCCGGACGGAACCTTCGTCAACCGGGGCACCAGCAATATCATCTTTGTCGGAGAAGAGGGCAATCTGGCCGGCGATGATTATACCTACCTCTACCGGGATGGTGAATTAAACGGCATTACTGTGGCATATGAAAGCACCGGTAACGGTATGCTCAATATGCTGCCCTGGAGATTCAAGCTTGGGGCCGCCACGCTCTTTACCTCTATTGAGGGCATGGGTGTCAAGGACACGATGGAATTTGCCCAAATGCTGGAAGATGAGGTGGCAAAAATCAGCCTTCCCAAGGGTAAGGTGAAGCTGGAGACGGATGATTACATTCTTACCTATGAATTGCTGTTGGAAAACTGCGAGCCGATGATGATCGGCGGCCAATCCTGTCAGCTGTTTCTGAAGGATTCTTCTGAGGATACCTATGTGAAGCTCGTCTTGACGATGGAGTGGAAGTAAATATCAACGGCGCCCAGGTTTTGGGCGCCGTTTTCCTATGCTACATATCAAACGCAGGATTCATGCAGTACACATTCTTCTGATTCAGCTTTTCACGCAGCTGCTGCATGCTTTCTCCGAAGCGCTGGAAATGGACGATCTCCCGTTCCCGGAGGAACTTGATCACATCGTTCACATCCGGATCATCGGAAAGACGCAGAATATTATCGTAGGTGGTGCGTGCCTTCTGCTCGGCACCCATATCCTCCGTCAGATCCGTGATGGGATCACCCTTGACCTGCATGGTCGCCGCCGTCCAGGGCGTACCGGATGCGAAGGTGGGGTACACGCCGGTGGTATGATCCACAAAATAGGCGGCAAAGGGAGTATTTTCGATGTCCTTGGTCTTGAGATTCCGTGTCAGCTGATGGATGATGGCACCCACCATCTCCAGGTGATTCAATTCCTCAACGCCGATATCCGTCAGCAGGCCCTTCTGCTCATCAAAGGGCATACTGTAACGCTGGGACAGGTAGCGCATGGATGCCCCAAGTTCGCCGTCAGGGCCGCCGTACTGGCTGATGATCACCGCCGCAAGACGGGGATTGGGTCTGGCGATCTTTACCGGGTACTGAAGTTTTTTGTTATAAAGAAACATGCTCAGCCCTCCTTATTCGCGGCGTATTCCCACGGCCACGGATCGTCCAGCCAGGAGTAGCGGTCACCTTTTGTTACTTTATGGTGATTCAAAGGTCCGCATTTACTCTCATAAAGCTCCAGCGCCTTGCTGTACAGCTGCTGATAGGTCTTGTAAAGCTCCAGAGCTTCCTTATCCTCCGGGTGAGTATCCAGGTAAAGCGCCAGCTCCTGGATGCCAAAACCGATGGCCTGCAGCTCCGATTTGGGCGTGATGGCTTTCTCTTTGGTGTTCACCATGTTCATAAAGGGCAGATCCAGACCGGGGAACAGGGTGCCGCGGATCAAGCCCATTCTGGGGTGATATTTGGGTGGGTCTTCCAGCTGGAAGGGTACATAGGGATTGGCCAGCGGCGCTGCATGCGGCAGCTTGCCGTCAAAGCCTTCCCGATGGTTTCTCGGGACTTTCAAGGTCATACCTCCAATCAAATTATGTTGGGATGCGTCGCCCCGTGTCATACTATGCGCTCAGAAGGGGAGTTGTTCTTTTCCGCAGGAGGAAGCAATACAATGAACGGAGGTGTTGTCCATGAAACGATGTCATTGGATCGGGATGCTCCCGTTTTACCTGCTGGCGCTGATCTCGGTGGTGGGTTTGAGCAGCTGGGGAAGCAGGATGGTAGAGGTGTCTGTAGCCGAAAGCCCTATCCAAAGAGGTACCTATATGGTGATCGATGCCGGCCATGGCGGCCCGGACGGCGGCGCCACTTCCTGCACCGGGGTGCTGGAAAGTGAGTTGAATCTGCAGATCGCGCTTCGTCTGGAGCAGCTTTCGGAGCTGCTTGGGATCCCGACGCTGATGATTCGCCGGGAGGATATCTCTGTGTATACCTCCGGGGAAACCATCGCTCAGAAAAAGGTATCAGACCTGAAAGAACGGGTGCGGATCGTGAATTCTTTGGACGATGCGCTGCTGGTAAGCATCCATCAAAATACATTTCCAGACGGTCGCTGGTCCGGCGCGCAGGTATTTTATACGAAAGAAGATGAAAGTAAGAGTCTTGCAAGGCAGCTGCAGGCAGGTCTTGTACAGGCATTAAATCCCGGCAGCAACCGAAAAGCTAAGGCTGCCACCGGGGTATATCTTATGGAACATATCCACCGAACCGGCATCCTCATCGAGTGCGGTTTTCTTTCCAATCCGGCAGAGGAAGCGAAGTTGCGCTCTGCGGCCTATCAGCAGCAGTTGTGCTGCGTGATCGCAGCTTGTGTCAGCCAATATCTATCGAACACTTGACCGAAATGGATTTGGCTGATATAATATAGAAAAGCTTTTACGAACAGGAGCATCACGATGGCAAAGACAAAGACCGTGTTTTTCTGCACCAACTGCGGCAATGAGACGCCCAAATGGATGGGTCGCTGCCCTGGCTGTGGTGCGTTCAATACCATGGAAGAGCATATTGAAAAGCCTGTTGCCCCGGGCAAAATGAAGTCCGCACCCGTAGGCATGGGACGCAAGGCTCAGCCCATTACCCAGCTGGACAGCTCCGACGAGAGCCGATTCTGCACAGGCATGGGGGAATTGGACCGTGTTTTAGGCGGCGGTGCCGTGGCAGGCAGCCTTGTGCTGGTGGGCGGCGCTCCCGGTATCGGCAAATCCACGCTGCTGCTGCAGATCTGCGATCAGCTTTGCGCTGAGCGCCGTGTACTGTATATCTCCGGTGAGGAAAGCGAGCGTCAGCTGAAGCTGCGGGCGCAGCGGCTGGGTGTGGCTCCTCAGGAGCTGCTGATCCTTTCCGAGACCAGACTTTCCCAGATCCTGGAGTCTGTGGAGGATACCAAGCCGGATATTCTCATCGTAGACTCCATCCAGACCATGTATCATGAGGAAAATGAATCGTCTCCCGGTAGTGTTTCCCAGGTGAAGGATTGCACCATGACACTGATGCAGTTGGCAAAGCAAGACGGCATCACCGTGTTCGTGGTGGGCCATATCAATAAAGACGGAAATATCGCCGGCCCGAAGGTGCTTGAGCATATGGTGGATTGCGTTCTGTACTTCGAGGGTGATCCCAATTCCTCTTACCGCTTGCTCCGTGCTGCCAAAAACCGCTTCGGCTCCACCAATGAGATCGGCGTATTCGAGATGGGAGATTCCGGCTTGATCGAGGTACCGAATCCTTCCCAGATGCTTCTGGAGGGTCGCCCGGAGGGCGCTTCCGGCACCTGCGTTGCCTGTGTGATGGAGGGTACCCGTCCAATCCTTGCCGAGGTACAGGCACTGGTATCCAAGACTACCTTCAATGTACCCCGCAGAACTGCTGACGGTTTTGACTTCAACCGTGCGGCGCTTCTGCTGGCGGTCGCGGAAAAGCGCGGCGGCATGAAGCTGAATGTCTTTGATGCCTACATCAATGTCATTGGCGGTCTGCGGTTGGACGAGCCCGGCGCTGATCTTCCTGTGGTGCTGGCGGTAGCGTCCTCTTATCGGGACGCAGTGATCCCGGACGATCTGGTTGCCATAGGCGAAGTGGGTTTGACCGGTGAGATCCGCAGCGTTTCCCATATGAACCAGCGGCTGGCAGAAGTTGCAAGACTTGGGTTTAAGAAGTGTATTATCCCTAAAAACGGATCGGATAAGTTGGAAATTCCCAAGGACCTTACGGTTTACCGTGTTCGTAATCTTAGGGAAGCTATTGAAGTTTCCATGTAAACTGACGATAAAGGAAGCGCTGCTCTGGCTGGAGCAGCGCTTCTTGTTATTCATCATCGCTGAAATCTAATTTGGAAATGGGATTGGCTTCTGCTGCGATCTTCAGCTCCGTGCTTTCGATGTGAGTATAGATCTGGGTGGTATTGAGGTTTTCATGGCCCAGAACTTCCTGCACGGTCTTCACATCCACACCGCCGGAGAGCATCATAGTCGCCGCCGTATGGCGCAGCTTGTGGGCGGAAAACTGCGTGGCATCCAAACCGGCCTTTAACAGCGCTTTTTTGACGAGGGCATGCACCGCATCCGTGCTGATACGATTGCCGTTACGGGAACCAAATAGGGCACGGTTGTCGGTTAATACCATCTTGTTCCGGATGGGAAGATACGCGTCGATAGCCTTGCGGCATGCGTTGCCAAAATAGACGATCCGCTCCTTGTTGCCCTTACCAACCACACGGATACGGTCTTCATACACATCCGTCAAATTCAGCCCAACCAGCTCGCTGCGACGGATGCCGCAATTGAGAAACAGCATTAGTATCGCATAATCGCGCTCCTGGTTTTGCCCAGAAACAGCCTGCAAAAGTGCGGCGGATTCCTGTAAAGTAAGGTATTTTGGTAAGCTTTTACGCAATTTTGGGTACTCCAGATCCGCAACCGGATTGTCAACCAGAAGCTTCGTCCTCACAGTCAAATATTTATAGAAGGATTTGATGGCAGAGAGCTTTCTGGCACGGGTACTGGGGCCTACACCGCGGTCACCGGCAGGGGAGTCCGGGTGAAGCGGGCGGTCGCTGGAGAGGTAAGAAAGAAAATCGAATACCTCAGATGTGGTGATGTTGCGAATAAATTCGATATCAATATCTTTGATATTGATGGTTTCCAGGTCTGTACTCATGGGCATTTCATTGCGCATCAGCTT
>JBGVJN010000071.1:0-25574 GCA_045129455.1 Faecousia sp.
ACCCATAGAGCAGATGCGGCAGCAAGTACCAGCCTCGCCGAAGCCACAGTGGGGGGTCTGGTTCTTGACACGCTGCTGCCAGGTGTCAGCGCCAACCTTCTGCGCATTCTCCAGCAGAGAATTGGTGGCAGCTTCCATCTCCTCGACGGTTGTTGTAAATGCCCAATCCTTCAACTTTATTTCCTCCTAGGTTGATATTCATCCGATACGCGCCTTTGCGTATCGGCGCATAGTGTATCCATAATATTGTAACGGCCCAGCCGCTACTTGTCAACACAAAAAATATATCCCCCGAAGGGGGATGCGAAAAAAAGAGAAAAGAGGAGGCTGCCGGAAAGGATTGACATTTTCGGTGGTAAAGGTATAATAGATTTATCAATTTTCCTTATTTTATAGGGAAAAACCAAAAAGAGGGGTAACTATTATGTCTGATGAGATCCTGACCCAGCAGGCAGAGCCTGCCGTGGAAGAAACCGTCATTCCCGTTATTGAGCCGGCTGTCGAGCCTGTTGCCGAGCCTGTTGTGGAAGCACCGGCAAAGCCCGCCAGGAAGGTAAGAAAGCGCTGGCCCTGGCCTGTCCGTTTCCTGATGGGCATCATCGGCTTTGTGCTGTGCATCGTCATGTTCGTCACCGCGCTGACCGGCATCGTTTTGCTGGATCTGCGGGCCATGACCTCTGAAAACGGCATTACCACCATCATCGAGACCCTGTTCACCTCCGGCAAGAAAGCACCTGCCACCGTGCGGCCCGGTCTGGCCGTAGGCGGTATGGTCCGCCGCGCGCAGGACAGCATGTCCGATTCCACCCATGTGGAGATCGATGCAAACGGCAATGTGGTCGTCAACGGCGAAGTGGTCGGCTCCGTGGGCGATATTGGAAATGGCAATGTGACCGTGATCGTGCCTAACGGCAATGTGACCACCGACGAAGACGGCAATGTGTATGTGGACGGCGAGCTTCTGGAAGGCGCCACCATGGGCGAAGACGGCACGGTGAATATGGGCGGCCAGATCACTGTGGGTCCCAATGCCGGCGGCGACAGCAGCGATGCCATTGTGGATTGGGTAGTGGGCCAGCTGCAGGACTTCACCGGCGGCGAGCTGCCTGTCACGCCCGAGCAGATCGAAAACTTTGTGGAGCAGTCCACCATCAAGGACTTTATCGCTGAGAAGGTTGCCGGCATGGTTGGCGACTTCTATACCGGCAATATCACCACCACCATCACCATAGAAGAGATCACCCAGCTGGTGGAGGAGAACAAGGCTCTGATCCAGTCTGAGTTCGGCATTGAGATCACCGAGGAGCATACTGAGGCGCTGAAGCAGATCGTTGAGGATACCGGCATCCTGAAGCAGGTCCAGGAGCAGGGCATCATGGGCATCCTGGGCAGCGTCGGCGGCATGGGCGGCGTCGGTGGCGACGGCGAAGGCGGCGGTCTGATGGATCCCGGTATGATGCAGCAGATGCAGCAGATCCAGATGGCCGTGGAGATCGTGCGGCAGGTCACTTCCTATACTGCCATCGCGGCAGTGGGCCTGATCTTCCTGGCCCTGGCGGCTATCCTGTTCTGCACCACCCAGTTCAGCTGGCCTGCCACTCTGGCAGATTGCGGTGTCGTACTGATGCTGGCAAGCGCGATCTTTGTGATCCCCAGCACGGTATTTACCAATTCTCCCGAGCTGGTGACGGAGCTGCTGGGCAATCCTATGCTGGTGAAGCTGGCGCAGACCTTCTTCAATGCTACCGCAGGTGTTAACTACGGTGCCTTTGGTGTGGGTGTCGGTCTGATCGTTCTGGCCATCGTGGCGGCCTGCATCCGTTCTGCCATGCGCAAGAAGGCTGCTTAAGGAAAAATTACATAAGCAAAGGGCACACCTTTCGGTGCGCCCTTTTTGCGCGGTGCCGCCTCCCGCAATAAACAAAAACCTCATCGTAGGGGCCGATGACCACATCGGCCCTATACCCTCCCCCGGGGGGAGGGTGCCCCAGTGCGCACACTGGGGCGGGAGAGGAACGGCGAAATGTTGGGTGTGGGAAGAAGCCTGGTACGGTGTGCCTATCGTTAGGTTACCGCCCGCATTCCTCATCCGTCACGGCTGGCGCCGTGCCACCTTCCCCCCGGGGGAAGGTATACGGTGCGCTGCCCTCGTAGGGGCGGTCATCGACCGCCCGTCTATACCCTCCCCCGGGGGGAGGGTGGATTTTTCGAGCCGACGAAGGAGGAACGAAAAAGACGGGAGAGGAACGGCGAAAAGTTGGATGCGGGAAGAAGCCTGGTACGGTGTGCCTATCGTTAGGTTACCGCCCGCATTCCTCATCCGTCACGGCTATCGCCGTGCCACCTTCCCCCCGGGGGAAGGTATAAGGTGCACCTCCCTTGTAGGGGCGGTCATCGACCGCCCGTCTATACCCTCCCCCGGGGGGAGGGTGGATTTTTCGAGCCGACGAAGGAGGATCGAAAAAGACGGGAGAGGAACGGCGAAATGTTGGATACGGGAAGAAGTCTGATACGGTGTACTTATCGCCAGGTTACCGCCCGCATTCCTCATCCGTCACGGCTGGCGCCGTGCCACCTTCTCCCCGGGAGAAGGTATAAAGGCGGCCATTGGCCGTCCGCAAGCCTCCCTGGTACAAAGGAAAAGGGAGGGTCAGCACCCTCCCTTATATTTGCGTTTTTCCAGGAAGCACCACAAGATCAGCAGCCCGATGCCCAGGACCGAGCAGCCGATGCCCATATCCAGCAGGGGAATGTGATAGTCCATGGAGATCTCATTGCTGCCTGCCTCCAGGGGCAGCACTGTGAGGCAATCTCCCAGAGCGAGGGGTTCGACAGTCTTTCCGTTGACCCGGATGCGCCAGCCTTTCGCCACGGGGACGGACAGGAAAGCGTAGCCGGAAGCATCTCTTTCTACACGGAAGCTCATGGCAGGAGTGCCGAGGCCATCCACCGCAATGACATTTTGGGAAAGGGCTTCGGTCACCTTTTCCAGCGCGTCCAGATCCAGCGCGTAAAACTGCGGCTGGCCAAACTGCTGATATTCGTCGGTCCCCACGGAAACGGTGGCGGTGAGATCCCCGGGCTGGGTGGGGATATAGAAGGCACTCATGGAGCGCCAGCCGCCGTAGCCTGCGGTGTAGGCGCCGTTTACATCCAGCGGATAATTGCCGCCGTAGATGAAGGGGATGTTGCCGTACAGAGCAAAATTCCCCTGGGGAAGGGTCAAGGAGTAGGTGACGGTGTGATCCTGGGTCTGGGTGTGGATCTCCACAGGCCGGTAAAGGCTGACCTTGCTGCCGTACAGGGCGCTGAACAGAGCCTCATGATAGGCAAACGGATCGTCTGTCTCCTCTGCCGGGGTGTAGGAATCCACGGCAAAGGCCATGGGCAGACAGTAGGGATTGCGATAGACCGCCATACCGTTCACTGTACCAAAGCGATCCAGCCGCTGAAGACCGGGGATCTGCCGGTGGGAAAGGATATATTTCGCGCCCAGCAGCGAATCCGCGGCCAGCACAGTGGTGTTGGCGATGGTCATGCAGTCTGCTTCTGCCCGGTAGCCCAGCCGCTCCAGAAATTCCATCTGGGAATTGTCCGGGCTGGAGGTGTAGCCGGTGTTGGAAGCGAAGCCGTAGGCCATGGATTCGTTGAAGCTCAGCTCATAGCGGTACACATTCTGTGTGATCCGGTAGATGTCCGGATCTTCGGCGCGGATACTGTCGATGAGCGATTGCTGCTTTTCCTGGTAGCCCCATTGGAATTCGTCCAGATAATTGTGGTAGCTGGTGTTTACCAGCATGGCGTTCATTCCCAATTCGCCGCATACCAGTATGGCCAGGACGAGCGCCAGCAGCTTTTTGCCCCGGCGGAAGTGACCCAGCAGGAAAAGCAATCCGCCGCAGCCGGCGATGGCAGCCACCGTACCTGCCAGACGCAAATTGGTGATCCTGCGGTCGGTCAGCTCCAATAGCAGGAAGACCGCGAGGAAGCCCAGGGCGCATATGAGTGCTATCTTCAGGGTGCGCTTGTCCGCTGCGCTGTAGAAGCAGGCAGCGATGCAGATGATGGTGAAGATGGTGATAAAGGAGTAGCGGTAATAGTAGCTCAGGGCATAGCGCAGCAGGGAAAACAGAAGGTACAGAGGATCCCAGAAGTAGATGGCTACCATAAATCCAAGCAGACCCAGGGTGATCAGCCGCTGCTTCCGGGGAATGGTGCCGGTGAAGAAATAGGCGATGCAGCCGATGAGGGGAAGGCTGCCGCAGAAGAGGGAGGGGCTGCCCAGATCGGACAGGCCGCCCAGATGATAATTGCGGATCACAGACAGCAGATCACTTCCCAGATCCTCCATACCGCCGATGGGAATGAGACCTTTGCCGGTGGCCAGCTGGGAATAGACCGAGGGCAGGAACAAAATGCCGCTGAGCAGCACGGCGATGACCATGCCGGCGGTGTAGCGCAGCAGGCAGCAGCCAAATTCCTTCCGGTTTCCGCCCCGGGCAAGCAGCAGCGCCCCTTCGTAGGCAAACCAGACGATGGAAAAAAGGCACACGATGCCGGCGGCGTACCAGTTAAACAGGATGCAAAGCCCGGCGGTGACGGAAAGCAGCAGGATCTTCTGCTGAGAAAATACCCGGTGTACGCCCAAAATCACCAGCGGGAGCATATAAACGCCGTCCAGCCACATGATGTTGCTGCTTTGGGCGATGTTGTACTGCATTAGACCGTAGCACAGGCTCAGCAGCACCACGAACAGCTCCGAAAGCTTGGGGAAGCGCTCCTTTAGGAAATAAGCCATGGTAAAGGCGCAGGCGCTGAGCTTCAGGGAAAGAAGCAGGTGAAACGCACTGAAAATTTCCCACTTGGGGAAAAGAAGGGTCAGAAGATTCAGCGGGGAGCCAAGATAATAGCTGAAAAGAGAGAGCGTATCGCCGCCCAGAGTGTCGGAAAGAGTATAAAGGAGGCTGTTTTTGCCGGTGAACAGATCCCGGTAGTAGGCGAAAAAGTCCACATACTGGATGTAGGCATCCTGGGTGGCCAGAATACCGGTGCCGAAGGGGGCATAGTCTTTGAGCCAGAAGATCAGCCAGCACAGGGCAAATACGATCCCGGCGCTGATCAGCCCCGGAAGGAGGCTGCGCAGGGACTTATGAGGAAGCGTTTGAGACATTGACCGCAGCTCCTTTCCGTAGTTTTCTTTATATTAGCATACCCCGGTCGAGAAGTAAAGTTCCCTCAATATGGAGAAAACGGATTCTTCGACTCCGCATCTTCGATGCTCCGCTCAGAATGACAGAGAATGTCTGTATGGGAGGGTCTTGACCCTCCCATAACCTTACGGGAAGGAAATGTTCAAATCGCCGCAAAGAGGTACGATGCTCTGTGTAGGGGCGGTCATTGACCGCCCGCCTTGCCTCCCTCTATGAGGGAGGTGGCCGAGCATCAGCGAGGCCGGAGGGAGTGTGCTGAAAACTTTGCGACACTCCCCCAGTCACCGCCTTTCGGCGGCGACAGCCCCCTCTGGGAGGGGGCCGAGAACGGGCGTCCGAGATACAAAAAGGGCGTGCTGCGCTGCAGCACGCCCTGTAAGGCTCATTCCACGGCACGCTTGGCCTTCAGATCCTGCAGCTGCTGCTGAAGGGAGGCGATGGTCTGCAGATGCCGCTGCACCTCGTCGCCCTCAGGCATCTCGTTGTCCGAAAGCATCCGGTAGCAGACACGGCCCAGCGCCTGGTAGCCATCCTTCAGCTTCTGCTCCAGCTGCGCGATGGTCAGATCCGTATTCACCTGGTCGGCGGCTTTCCGGGCCATAGCGCCCAGCTTGTTCAGAAAATCATCCATTGTCATTCTCCTTTGCTTTCTTTTCCTTTTTGGCAGGCGGCTCTGGGAGGGTCACCTGGTTGACGAACATTTTTTGGGGATCGTGGGCACGGAACAGGTTGATCAGCAGCAGGAGCACGCCGGCGAAGCAGCTGATGGCTGCCAGCAGCTGACTGACCCGGAAGGGTCCCAGGTACAAACTGTCGGTGCGCAGACCCTCGATCAGCGCTCTGCCGAGGCCATACCAGGCGCAATAGCCCAGAGCGATCTGGCCGTCATACTTGCGCTTTTTGCTGAGAAAATGCAGCCCAACGAAGCCAATGGCATTCCAGAGGGATTCATACAGGAAGGTGGGATGATGGTAGGTAGTGGTCTGGGTGACGGTGTTGTAAAGACCCATCCGCAGGAAGCTTTCCGTTGTCGCGCCGAAGGCTTCCCGGTTGAAGAAGTTACCCCAGCGGCCGATGCTCTGACCGATGAGGAAGCCCAGCGCCACCAGATCCAGCAGCGCCGGCAGCTTGATCTTCTTGAAGATGCAGTAGACACTCACGCCGATCACCGCGCCGATGACGCCGCCGTAGATGGCAAGGCCGCCGTTCCAGATGTAAAGCACGCTGATGGGATCCCGGGCAAATTCCTCATCCCACTGGAAGATGCAGTAGTAGGCCCGGGCGCACAGCACCGCGAAGGGGACAATCCATAAAACGCCGTCGGTGATGTCGTCCTGGATGATGCCGAACTGGCGGCAGCGCTTCCAGCCGTAGATCACCGCCAGCATCAGACCGCAGGCGATGAGGATGCCGTAGTAGTGGATGGTCAGCGGGCCGAGCTCCAGATATCGGCCCGGATCCCACTCGATCCCCAGAGAGGGGAAGGAAATGGTGGTAAAGCTGTTGTTCATTGGGATGCCTCCTTGTGAATGGGATCCACCAGGGAAATAGCGCAGCGGTCTTCCCGAATGGTATCGTTGACAAATGCCAGAATTTCCTCCTCCGTGACCTGCTCGCAGATCTCCGGGAAGCGGAAATAATCAAAGTTGTCCAGATGGTAAGCGCACAGGCGGAAGCAGGTGGGATCAAAGCTGTCCAGATCCCGGATGCGCCGACCCAGAATACTCCGCTTCAGCCGCAGAAAATCTGCTTTTTCGATGCCTTCGGCACAAAGGATCCGGGCCTGCTCCAGGATCCGGCGCCGGATCTGCCGGGGATCCCGGCTGTCGCCGCCGCAGATCACCATGCCTTCCCGCTCCGCTACCTCGAAGCCGCCGCCGAAGGAACCGTCGATGAGACCTTCGCCGTAAAGCTGCAGGTACAGAGGGGAGCTTTCTCCAAACAGAAGCTCGCAGGCAAGATCCGCGATCAGTTCCCGCCGCACCGCTTCCTCGCCGGTGCCTTGATGGCCGCATTTGAAGCCCAGCAGGAAGGTGGTCATGGCGATCTCCATGGTGTCGGTCACCTCCGCCATGACGCAGCCGGCCGGCTCATCACCGAAGGGCAGCTTCTGTCCGGCAGGACGCTCCTGTGGACCCAGCACCTCCAGAGCGATCCTGGAGACTTCCTCCGGATCCACATCGCCCACCACGCAAAGCACCATGTTGGCGGGGGTATAGAAGGCTCTGTGGCAATCGGTCAGCAGCTGGGGCGTGATCTGGCGGATGGTGTCGCTGGTACCAAGGATGGGAGTATAGATGGGAAAGCTGCCATACATGGCGCCCATAAGATTTTCAAATACCCGGGTATCCGGACTGTCGGCATTCATGCCGATCTCCTGGTCGATGATGCCCATCTCCCGCTCCACGCTTTCCGCCGGGAACCAGGGGGTGGATACAAATTCCAGAAGCAGCCGCAGGCACGCGGGGAAATTTTCTGTGCAGGAGGCATAATAGGCGGTGACATCGTAGCTGGTAAAAGCGTTTACATGGGCGCCCAGGGCAGCGAATTCGGCGGTCACATCCCGGCCTTCCAGCTCGAACATCTTATGTTCCAGAAAATGGGCGATGCCCGCGGGGGCATGGACGGTGCGGCCCTCCAGGGTGAAATCCGTATGCACAGAGCCGTAATCCGTCACGAAATAGGCGCTTTTTCGGGTAAAACCGGGTCGGGGGACTACCAGAACGGTCAGCCCGTTGGAAAGCTGCCGGCGATCCAGCTTCTCACCCAGCCGGGGATATTCGGTCAGCATGGGCTTTCCTCCTTCAAAAGATACACGGTGTGCAGCCGCAGGGAAGCGGCGGCCTTTGTCACAGCCTCGGCGGTAACAGCCTCCACAGCGGCCAGATATGCCTCCGGGGTCATGCTCATACCGCTAAGGGCAGCGGTGCCGTAGTAGCCTTCAATGCTGCCGGGAGCGTCATGGACACCCAGAAGCGAGGAGCGCAGGGCGGCCTTGGCGGCGGCCAGCTCTTCGGCCGTGAAACGGCCCTGGCAGCAATCCTCCAGCTGCTGCAGGATCTGGCTGCGGGTCAGGTCTGCCTTGGCACTGTCGATGCCGGCGGAGACGGTGAGGATACCCTTGCTGCCAAAATAGTCGGAGCTGATGGCGTAGCACAGGGAAAGCTTTTCCCGAATGTTCATAAAGAGCTTGCTGGTCATACCGGAGCCAAAGAGGGTGTTGAATACCTGCATGGCAGCAAAATCCGCCGTGCGGTTGGTGATGGGGGTCACGAAGCCCATGCAAAGCTTTGCCTGGGTCACATCCATCTGCTCGGTCACATCGCTGCTGCCGGCATCGTGAAAGGCCGTCTGGGCGGGGAGGTTTACATAACATCTGTCGATACCCTCCAGCAGCGTTTTCAGCACCGGGGCGATCTGCTCCGGTGTCCGGGAGCCTACATAAAACAGCTCCACAGGGCTTTCCCGCAGCACCTTCCGGTAGTGGCGGCAGAGGCTTTCGGGGGTGATGGCAGCCACCTGCTCCACAGTTCCCAGCCGGGGGATGCCGTAGGAATCCGCCTTGCACATGGTGCGCAGCAGCCGGGAGGCGGCGTAGGCCCGCTTGTCGTTGAGGTCGGACTCAATGGCTGCGGTGAGATTCTGCTTCTCGCTTTCCACGAATTCCGGAGAAAAGCTTTCGTCGCAGATGACAGGCTCCAGCAGGAGCATCCGAACCAGGTCGATGACAGGCTCCAGGATCCGGTCGCCGGCAAGGGCGAAGCGGTCATCCATAAAGGCGCAGTAGAAGCCGGTGGTCTGGTAATCGCCCACCCGTCTGGCCAGAGCGCTGACGCTGGCACCGTACAGATCGTCCAGCCGCTGGGTGATGGAGCGCAGATCCGGGTATTCCCGGCAGCCACGGAGCAGCACCGCCGGCAGCAGCGCGTTCAGCGATGCCTCCTCCGGACACATGGGGCGCAGAAACTGCAGGCTGAGGCAGCCCTGCTTGAAGCGGTCATCCCGGAAGCACCGCAGGGTCACTCTGGGAAGAAGTTGTAAAGAATGGAGCATAGGGATCCTCCAAGAGATAAATTTCGGTTTGTCGTGCTGTCATTCCGTAGGGGAGGGTCTTGACCCTCCCTCAACATAGCGATATTTGAACCGCAAGTTTAACGCAGAAATGTAGCATTTTCGTAAAATACCGGCATATTCCAAGAGTTCGGGTTTAGGGAGGGTCAAGACCCTCCCCTACAGTGGCTGTGCGCTAAATCCCAAATTGTCGCAGTATGGGCTTATTATATACCAGTTTTTTAAAAATAGGAAGAGCCGGGAAGAAAATTCACATCTTTCCGGTTGCGATTTTTTGGCAAATAGGGTACAATGGGCTAAATGACCGCAGAAGAAAAGGAGTGACGGCTATGGCATGGCTGGAGATCGTCCTGAATACCACACAAACGGATATTGCCGAGGCCGCCGCAGCCCTGACCGCGGCAGGTTTTTCTGATCTTGTCCTGGAGGACCAGGAGCAGATCGAGGATTTTCTGGAAGAAAACCGGGCCTGCTGGGACTATATTGATGAGGAGCTGCAGCAGAAGCTCCGGGGACTTTCCCAGATCAAGCTGTACCTGGAGGATACCCAGGCCCGGGAGCTGGAGCGGCTGCGGAAGCTGGCCGGGGAGCTTTCCTTACCTGTGGAGGTCAAGCCTCTGGCGGAGGATAACTGGGAAGAAAGCTGGAAGGAAAATTATCCTCCCGTGCCCATTGGAGAAAAGATGGTGATCCTGCCCTGGTGGCTGGCGGACAGCTATGAAGGCGACCGGCTGCAGGTGATCCTGGATCCGGGCCTGACCTTCGGCACCGGCGAGCATCCCACCACCCGCATGGTCATCGGCGCTATGGAGACGCTGGTGAAGCCTGGCGCTGTCTGCCTGGATCTGGGCAGCGGCAGCGGCATTCTGTCTATCGCCGCCCTGCGGCTGGGGGCGGAGCATGCCGTGGGCGTGGATATTGATCCCAAGGCTGAGGATATGGCCCGGGAAAATGCCGCCTACAACGGCGTCGGCCCGGATCGCTTCACCGCGCTGACGGGAAATGTCACCTCCGACCGGCCGTTGATGGCCCGGCTGGGGCAGCGGGAATATGACTTTGTATTTGTAAACATCGTGGCGGATGTGATCATCAGCCTGGCGCCGACGCTGCCGGGCTTCCTCACAGAAAGCAGCACGCTGATCTGCTCCGGCATTCTGGACAGCCGCCTGACCGATGTGACATCGGCGCTGACCAAGGCAGGCCTTTCCATTCTGGAGATCCGGGCGGATGAGGATTGGCGCTGCATCATCGCGAAAAGGAGAATAATATGAGCTTACCCTACAGGACGCAGCGGGCGCTGAGCCGGTTGTGCGTCACACTGCTGGTGCTGCTGCTGATCGCGGCGGTGGCGCTGCTGTGCTGGCTTCTGTGGCTGAATAGGTTCGTCCTTTACACCAAGGACGGCGTGAAGCTGGACTTTGATCTGGAGCAGGAGCTGATCGGCGGCCAGATCGCCCAATCCCAGCCCATCCCGGAAGTGAGCATCGATTACCAGGAGACCCTCCCCACGGAGCCGGAATCCACGGATCTGAAGCAGTTTTCCGGCTACTATATTTCTTATGCGGAGCTTTCCGGGAATCTTGCCGGTGTCCGGGCCAAGGTGGAGCAGCTGCCCGCAGGCACGCCGGTGATGCTGGATCTGAAGAGTATCCGCGGCGAATTTTACTATACCAGCAGCCAGGGCCGCCTGTCCACCAAGGTGGATGTGGCGGGCATCGATGAGCTGCTGGCCTATATGCGGGTGAAGGATCTGTATGTGATCGCCCGGATCCCGGCCTTCCGGGATTACTACTACGGCCTGGGTCATGTGGCCCACGGTCTGATCGGTGACCCGGTGAAGGTGTCGCTGTGGATGGACTCGGAGCGGTGCTACTGGCTGAATCCCGATAAGGAAGGCACCATCATGTACATCATCAGCATCCTCACGGAGCTGCGCACCCTGGGTGTGGACGAGGTGGCCTTCTACGATTTCCGCTTCCCGGATACGGACAAGATCGTCTACAACGGTGACCGTCTGGCCTCCATCGCCAATGCGGCAAAGACCCTGGTGGAAGCCTGCTCCACGGAGACCTTCACGGTGTCCTTCATCAGCACAGACCCGTCCTTCAATCTGCCCGAGGGACGCTGCCGGATCTACATGGAAAATGTGGCGGCCTCTGAGGTGCAGATGATGGTGGATGTGGCGGGGATCTCTGAGCCGGAAAAGCGGTTTGTGTTCCTGACCAATATGAACGATACCCGATTCGAGGACTACTGCGTCCTGCGCCCCCTGGAAATGGCATAAAGCTGAAAGGGCGTGTTGCTTATTCTGCAACACGCCCTTTTGTTGTTTCATAGGATCATGTAGGGGCCGATGACCGCCCCTACAAGGGCGGCGCACCAAAGTCGTGTCATTGCGAGGAGCGAAGCGACGTGGCAATCTCCCGGTACAATTTTACGACCACATAGGCACCGATGTAGAGGCAACACCCTACCGGGAGATTCCCACGGACGGCATAGCCGTCCTCGGAATGACATATTTTACCCGGGTGCGTCGTTTTGGACATATCCCGCCCATGAGGTTAAGGGAGGGTCAAGACCCTCCCCTACAATTGTGATACCTTATTTTTTGCCGGTTTTCTTCCTGTGCTGCAGGCAGATCATCAGCATGCAGGCCCAGCCGAACAGCACCGGCAGCCACACCTGGGCGCAGACCATGGGGGCGCAGCAGATCACCATCAGAAAATGCAGAAAATCTCCAAGGGCGGCAGGCGCGGCCGCGGCCAGCACGGTAAGGATGAACAGCGTCACCGTGGCGATGAGGGAAAACAGCGAGATGCCCCGAAGCCACCGAAGCGCCTTTTGGTCGCTCTGTTTCACCGCCCGGTAAAGCAGCATGCCGCCGGGGATGAAAAAGCCCAGACCGATACAAAACAGCAGCCCGTACCAAGCTCCGGAAGGCCCGGGGATAAAGCCGAATGCTGCGCATACAATATAATAAATGCCCCAGATGAGCCACAGTTTTTTCGTTGTCATGGGAATGCTCCTAACTGAATTTGGTTATTCTGTATTCTACCCCAGAATCCGTGAAAAGGCAAGAAAAAGTACTGGACAGGTCGACATAATTCTGCTATAATCAAGAAAAATATGTAAAAAGGGAGCTGATTTCCCATGAGATGTCCGTTTTGCGGTGACCAGGAAAGTAAGGTCGTGGATTCCCGCCGCTCTGAGGACGGCAACAGCATCCGCCGCCGCCGTGAGTGTCTTGCCTGCCTGCGCAGATTTACTACCTATGAGATCGTGGAGAGCCTGCCCATCATCGTGGTGAAGCGGGATGGTTCCCGTCAGCCCTTTGACCGCAACAAGATCCTCAACTCCATGGTTCGTGCCTTCGATAAGCGGCAGGTGGATGTGTCGGATCTGGACAGGATCACCACCGAGATCGAGCAGACCATCCAGAATACGCTGGAGCGTGAGGTCAGCACCGATAAGCTGGGCGAGATGGTCATGACCCGGCTGAAGCCTCTGGACGAGGTTGCCTACATCCGTTTTGCTTCCGTCTACCGCCGGTTCCAGGATGTGAGCGGCTTTGTCAATGAGATCAATAAGTTCCTTGAGGAAAAATAAGGAGTAGACCATGGATCTGGATTCCCTGAAATCCCTGTTCGAGGGATTCGATATCGCCGCGTTTCTGCCGGAGCTGACCACCATTTTGGGCTGGGTAGAGACGCTGCTGCGCCTGGCGGTGATGGCCGCGCCCCTGCTTTTGCTGGGCTTTGGCCTGCTGTACCTGCTTGCGCCCCCCAAGGAGGCCAACTATAGTCTGGGCTTCCGGTGCTGGTGGGGAATGTCCAGCCTGGATGCCTGGCAGTTTACCCAGAAGATCGCCGGTATGATCTGGTCCGTGCTGGGCCTGATCCTGACGGTGGTGATGGCGCTGATCTGCAATGCCTTCCGGCGCATGGAGCCGATGGACATGGTGTGGACGGCGGTGAAGTGCCTTGGCTGGGAGCTGGGGCTGACCTTGGTGGCCACATTGGCAGTGAATGTGATCGTGATCGTCGTCTTTGACAAGGATGGTTACCGCAGAAAAGAATACTGATATAATCAAAGGACCCGGCAGAAGCTTCTGCCGGGTCTTACTGTTACGATATCATTTGCCGCTGATCAGAGGAACGGTGATCGTGCCGAGGGGATAAGCCAGGGTGGTAATTTCCACTTCTTCCACAGTAAAGGGTGTGTCAGAGCCAATGTAAATGATGC
Source organism: Faecousia sp. (assembly GCA_045129455.1). Taxonomy (GTDB): domain Bacteria; phylum Bacillota; class Clostridia; order Oscillospirales; family Oscillospiraceae; genus Faecousia. The sequence goes on from JBGVJN010000071.1 coordinate 13,524, forward strand.
ATCCGTGATCTGGATCATTAACGCACCGGATCTTCAGGAAGTTATATTTTGAAAAGAGATTGATCAGCTTGTGGACCTCCCAGGGTGGCATGCTGCTGCCAAAGGCGTCGGAAAAGTTAAAATCATAAAAGTGGATCATGGCCCGGTATTGACCAAGGGATCCGTCGTAGGGGATCAGATAGTCTCCTTTATACCACTCCTCGTCGCTTTCCATAGCCCTGACACTGTAGCGCAGAGTTCCCGCATAGGAGATCTCTACAGCAGAACCGGCCAGACGGATATTCTGTATCCCGTGATCCATATTTCCCTTGGCCATACGCTGGAAAAACTGAATATGATTCTCTGCTAAATCGAAAACCTCATCCTCGGAAAATTCTGCGGAATTAGGAACAAAGTTGCGCATAAATTCTGCAAACTGGCCTGTCTGAGACCGGTCGCCACGGGCAAGTTTTTTAAAAAGGGATACATAAGCCTTGGACAGCTGCTGCGTTGTGGTTTCGCTGTTGCTGGCCAGTTCCTTTATGGCGGCATACTCCTGCTCAACCTGCTCAATGGAATATCTGTTCATGACAGAGCAACCACATAGCGATGTGATCAGGATCAGGCAGAGAAGTGATCGCAATAATTTCATGACATAATCTCCTTGGTAACAAGTTTTTACAACCGCCAGTTGCGGATTGTAGCAACCAGATCATTTTCTACCCAGACAGCCATATTTTCGCCGGGACATTCTGTCGTAACAACCTGCCGATGCGTTGCGATAGGGCCGAGAGCAATCTCTAGAGGTAGATCGTACGCATAGCATAGCCACTGACCAATGGCGACCATGGCGTTTTTTTGAGCATCATTAAGAGTGTCGGGTGTCCATAAATTGGCGAGGCGACTTTCGAAATCGCCAAGAACTAGCACACCGATGTCGTCATAGTGTCCATCTGCATGCCCGCGCTGATAATCATCTATTGCTGCGCCTTGCCAGATTCTGCCGGCAGGGTCGATGATGAAATGGTATGCAATATCACACTTTGGGTTAGTACCATACATATGCAAGTTCTGAATTCTTTGAATTTCTTCCTTGCAATCATCTATATTAGTACTACTGAATTTATCTGCGCTATGATGATAGATCACTCTTTCGGGGGCTCTCGTGCGGGCTACCAAGCGTTCTTGGATGACATCGCTTGCACCCCAATCACTCCGTGAATACATTGTCGGCGCGGTGGCGACCGGCCAGCATTTTGATGTGCTGATCGAAAAAGCGCCTGTTGTGAATCGTGTTACACCTTGCACACAGATCCGATACTGTGTTCCGGCAACCAGCCGATATCGGATTTCAAATTGCCATCCACCCGCACCGTCATTGTTGTCTGCTAATTGCGTGGTACCGTTATAGAGATATGCTTTCACATCGGTGGAGGAAACGCTGGAGCTTTTGAACATATAGTAACCGGTTTCGGCGGGCGTGAATGTGTACCAGTAATGTCGACCAGCGGTGAGAGAACCCGCGCTGGATGTATCCAATGCCAAGGCAGTGTAGGAAGTTGGGTTTACAGTTATAGTACACGAAGCGCTTCGGCCATCAAGAGCAGAGGTGCATGTAATCACTGCGATACCGGGATTCGCTCCAGTAACAACTCCGTTTGAGCTAACGAATGCAATAGAAGTATTGCTTGAAGACCAGGTAACATTGCCGCCCATTCCAGAAGCGGTCAGTGCTATAGACGAACCGTTGTTAATGCTCACACTGGAATAATTTAGAGTGGGAGCATCGGATGTATATGTTACAACAACATATGGACGATAACTGGTTGTGGTGAATTCGGAGGAAGCAAAAGATTTATTTACGGTATCTTCGCTAGCACTAATCATGATAAAGCCTGCGTAAGGATTGTTTGTGCCGCTCTTCCAAGCTCTTACCAGGAATGTAATATCAAAGGCTGTCCAGCTGTTGCCACCAATCGTGTTAGTTGCACAGGGATTGGCTGACCATGTACCAACATTATTCCAAGTTACATTGGTTTCGGTCCAACTTGTATTTGACAATAGAGGATATACATTTACGGTTACGGAGCCAGAGCCGCTGGTTTCTTTAATATAGAAAAGGCTCGAGGTTATTTCAGAAGCAGTGGCTGCTTGGTATTCAGAATTACTAAGCAGTCCATTTAGTCTGGCTACGGTTCTTCCTACACCATAATAGGTACCAGCGTTGCCTAAACGGTTATAGGTAAAATTGCCAAAGTTTGCTGCGGGCAAATTTTTGAAAATAGGAGCATCTTGAATAGCATTTGCTCCATCAGTGTTGTCTGAAATGGTGAGGGTTGGATCAATTGTGACAGGGTAAAAGGTATCACTGGCAAGTAGATATTCTTTGCTAACTCCAATAGTGAGCAGATATTGCTGATTCTCTTGGATGGTTTCCACATCCATAAATCCAATTTCGGGCTTGCCGATAGAATCGTAAACAACAACACTTCCCAGAGAAATAACATTGGCCTTAGTATCGGAGAGATAGTAATTGCCATTTTGCTCTACCAAGCGAAGACCGTCTGTATTAAGAATAAACTTAAAACTATTGATACCTGTGTAAGACTCAAGAATGATGTCTTCCTTGACACCGGATAAAGTAGGCGTGTACTTAAGATCAATACCTGAGCCAAAATAATCAACATAGGTGATAGTATTATCTTCAAATAGCAAATTAACACTATCTGCTTGAAGATAGGGAACAACCGAAACAGAGTATCCCTTATACCCTAGCGTAATGCCAGAAGAAGGGTTGGTTGGGATATTCAACGAGACTTCGTTTTGTCTTGTTTTAAATCCGTTAGAAGTGGTTGTGAGCTGGATATCTTTGTCTTTAACCTGCCCGAGAGAATCTACGAATTTAACATTCTCGCCCATATAGTAAACGGTTTTTGACCCGTTTTGGTTTTTGAATACATAAGTGTTCAAATCTTCTTCGCTAACCAGACGGTGGCTATGGCTATTTTGGGAGAATGTTTCCCAGTCAATGTTGCGAAAAATTATGTTTTCAGATGTAATTTGCTCGGCTTCTAGAATTGTTGGATCAAAAGCTAAAGAATCCGAGGGTGTATAGATACTGGCTGAAGGAGTAGAGGTCTGTTCAATCTCGGTTGCAAAAGTGGGCAGGGCAAAAGAGGGGATTACGACTGCGATCAACATTAAAAAGGCTGTAATTGCACATAATGCTCGCTGTGTTTCCTTGGTCATACCAGATGCTCCTTTCAGTATATTTAGTTTCAAAGGTTAGTGCTGTTCACGATGGGGTTTGTTAATAGATCATGGGACTCACCGCTTTCTGTTAAGTGTGCGTATAATGCACAATAAGGATTTTGTTATTTATCTTTCTCTAAGCACATTTTACCAAATTTTCCAAAAAATGTAAAGGTGGCAAAATGCACAAATCCGGGACACAGAAAGCGTGTTCCGGATTTGTTAAGATGTGGGGTTATGTAGTTACCTTCTCTTTGACCGCCCAGGTAAGGCCCTTGGGGTAGAAAAACCGCAGCTTTTCCTCCGCCACGGTGATCGTCACATCCTGCCAGGTGCGCAGCTCGCCGTCCAGATTGATGGGGGTGGGCTTGTCGCACAGGATCTCCACCTTGTCCGTGCGGTAGTGGGTCACCAGATGGGGCAGCTCCTTGTAGCGGCCGGCCTTATATTTGCCTACCACGCCGGGCACCTGCAGCCGGGAGACCTTCCTGACCACCAGTACATCCAGGATCCCGTCGGTGGGATCGGCGGTGGGCACCGGGTTGAAGCCGCCGCCGTAGTAGCGGCCGTTGCAGGCGCAGATCATGGTCTGCTGGCCGTCGATGGTCTGGCCGTTGATCTTGATCACATAATGCTCGCTGATGCCCCGGATCACATTGATCACCGTGCTGGCAGCATAGGCCCGGAAGCCCTGGAGCAGGGGGATGCGCTTGTAGTTGGATACATCGGTGCCGATCCGGGCATCCAGACCCACGGAGGCAATATTCAGGCAGATGTCCCCGTTGACCTTCATCAGATCGAAGGTGACCTCCTGGCAATCCAGCAGCCGGTCCAGATCCCGGAAAGCATCCCGGTCGGAGAACAGCTTGACAAAATCGTTGCCGCTGCCGCCGGCGAACACTGTCACTGCCGCATTGGAGAATCCTGCCGCACCGGCAGCCACTTCATTCAGGGTGCCGTCGCCGCCGCAGGCGTAGATCCGGTATTCCTCGCCGCTTTCGGCGGCCTCCCGGGCAAGGCGGCAGCAATCGCCGGGTGCTTTGGATACCTCCACCCGGTATTCCTCCTCAGAGCCTTGGAAGGCTTCCCGGATCTTCTTTTTGTAGGCTTCGGTGCGGTCACGGCTGCCCGCCGCGGGGTTGATGATGAAAAGGTGTTTCATACGATCGCCTCTTGGTAAGATTCTGTCTTTTTTCTGGTGCGGCACAAGCTGTGCAGCAGAACGCTGGTTTACTTCTTCGTCGCTCTGCCGCCCAGGTACATATAGTAGTCGCACTTGATCATGCCGTTGTAGAGCTTGCGCTTTTTGTCGGCACGGCGGCCAAAATAATGCTCGAATTCCGGCTCAGAGGTGATGATATACTTCTTCCAGCCGTCGGCAAACTTTACATGGCGGCCCAGAGCGGCATAGAGTCGCTGGGCGCTCTGCTGCTCCATCATCCGCTGGCCGTAGGGGGGATTGCAGATGAGGATACCCTCGTCGGTGGGCAGGCTCATTTTGGTGGCATCTCCGTCCTTGAAGGTGATGCAATCGGCAACGCCGGCCTTGCGGGCGTTGGACATGGACAGGCTGATGCACTTGGGATCGTTGTCAGAGCCAAGGATCCGGTAGCTGCCCCGGAATTCCTTGTCCCGGGCTTCGGTGCGGGCGGCTTCCCAGGCGGCTTTGTCCGACCAGGCGAACTGCTCCGCGGCAAAGTGGCGGGCAAGACCCGGCGCCCGGTTCTTGGCGATCAGCGCCGCCTCGATGGGGATGGTACCGCTGCCACAGAAGGGATCCCATAAAAATTCCCGGCCCCGGTAGCGGGTCAGCTGCACCATGGCGGCAGCCAGGGTCTCCCGCAGGGGAGCGTCATTGCCCACGGCCCGGTAACCACGCTTGTGCAGACCGGCACCGGAGGTGTCCAGGTACAGCTGTACCCGGTCGTTCATGATAGAAAACTGCAGCTGGTATTTTGCGCCGTCCTCGGGCAGCCAGCTTGTGCCGTACTTTTCGCCCAGACGGCGGGAGGCGGCCTTCTTGATGATGGCCTGGCAATCCGGCACGCTCATCAGCTGACTGCTCAGGCAGTGACCTTTCACAGGGAACGCGCCGTTTTTGGGGATGTAATCCTCCAAAGGCAGGCGGTAGACCCCCTGGAACAGCTGCTCAAAGGTCTTGGCCTCGAAGTCCGCCAGCACGATCAGTACCCGTTCGCCGGTGCGCAGGCCGATGTTGGCCCGGGCCAAAGCGCTCATATCGCCGGAAAACAGCACCCGGCCGTTTTCCACTCTTACATTTTCCATATCCAGCCGGCGCAGCTCGTCGCCGGCGATGCCCTCCAGACCAAACAGGGTGGGTACAGCAAATTCAAAATGATCCATAGAACCTCCGCTTACTTAAGGAATGATCTTCTTGGCTTTCAGGTAGCGCTCCTGCTCGGAAAAGACGCAGCCGCAGTATTTCTGGATGTACATCTCCAGCTCCCGGGCCTTTTCCTGCCCGGCTTTGAAATAAGGACGGAAGTCCCGGTAGAGAAACTCCACCCCATATTCAGCAGCCGCCCGCTGGGCAACCTCCCGCATCAGTTCGTGATTCTGGTAGGGGCTGATGAACAGGGACGAGGTAAAACTGTCGAAGCCACCTTCGGCAGCCTGCCGTGCGGCGTCGAAAAGGCGCATCTCATAGCACTTGACGCACCGGCCGGAGATATCCTCTGCCACCTCTCTTACGAAGGGGCGCAGACCGTAGTCGTCCCGCTCGATCAGGGGCAGTTCGATGGTCTGGGCATATTCCCGCAGGCAATTGCGCCGGGCCCGGTATTCGGTGAAGGGGTGGATATTGGGGTTGTACCAGTAGCCGGTGACCTCAAAATGATCGCCCCGCAGCACCTCTATGCACTGATTGGCACAGGGCGCGCAGCATACATGCAAAAGGGTTTTCATAAAAAACCTCCGAAATTCTGTTAAAAAGACATCATAGCATAAAAAAGTGAAAATTTCAAATTTCAGTTTGTCGTGCTGTCATTCCGTAGGGGAGGGTCTTGACCCTCCCTCAACATAGCGATATTTGAACCGCAAGTTTAACGCAGAAATGTAGCATTTTCGTAAAATACCGGCATATTCTAAGATTTCGGATTTAGGGAGGGTCAAGACCCTCCCCTACAGTGGCTGTACGCTAAATCCCAGTTTACAGCACTTCGCCCAGGACACCGTCGCCGTGGATGTCGGTGATGCGCACATCCCGGATCTGATTGTGCAGATCTTCACCCTTGACATACACCTTCACATAGTTGGGCGCGTGACCGGTATAGAAGTTTTCTTCCGGCTCCTCGAACAGCACCTGCTGCACCGTGCCGATCAGGTTTTTACGATAAGCCAGGCTCATCTCCGACGCCACGGCGATGGCAGCACGGCTGCGCTGCTCCTTGGTGGCGTTGTCATGCTGCCCGGGCATCTTGTCCGCGGGGGTGCCGGGACGGCGGGAATAGGGGAAGATGTGCATATCCGAAAAGTCGCACTTGCGGATAAAGTCCAGACTTTCGGCAAATTCCTCCTCCGTCTCTCCGGGGAAGGCCACGATCATATCGGTGGTCACGGCGCAGCCGGGGAAAAATTGCCGCAGCAGGAGGACACTTTCGTAATACCGGGCGGTGTCGTACTTGCGCTTCATTCGCGCCAGCACCGTATCGCTTCCGGATTGCATGGAAAGATGGAACTGGGGGCAAAGATTGGGCAGCTCCCGCAGCTGACGGCACAGCTCCTCCGTGATGATCCGTGGCTCCAGGCTTCCCAGCCGCACACGGCAGTGGGGGATCGCCTGGCATACCGCCCGGATCAGCGTGGTCAGCGCCGGCTTGCCTGGCAGATCCACCCCCCAGCTGGCGATCTCGATGCCGGTGATCACCACTTCCCGGTAGCCCTTTTCCGCCAATTCCTTCGCCTGGGCTACCGCCAGCTCCAAGGGTGCGGAGCGGACAGGCCCACGGGTGTAGGGAATGATGCAGTAGGTGCAGAAATTCACGCAGCCGTCCTGGACCTTCAGCATGGCCCGGGTGCGCTCCTCCAGACCGCCGGCGGGCAGTACTTCAAATTCTCTGCGGCGAAGGGCCTTGTCCAGCACATCAGTGCATGTCCGCCGATGGGTCGCCTCCACCAATTGTGCCACGAATTCCTGCCGGTCACCGCTGCCGCCCAGAAGATCCACCCCCAGAGCCTTCACATCCACCGGGGCGTGCTGGGGGTAGCAGCCGCACACCGCGATCACCGCCTCGGGATGCTCCCGGCGGCAGCGGCGGATCATAGCCCGGTTTTTCTTGTCTGCCACGGCGGTAACGGAACAGGTGTTGATGATGTAGGCATCGCATTCACCTTCAAAACTGCCGATCTGATGCCCAAGCTGGTTAAGAAGCTGCTCCATTGCCTGGGTCTCATATTGATTCACCTTGCAGCCAAGGGTGTAAAATCCAAAGATCATTGTCAAATCCACCAATTTTTATGTTGATAATTTGTATTAATCGTCCATCTCGTCAATTGAAAATGATAGAAAAGTCCTCTATAATGTGAGAGAATCGACAAGGGGCCGGTTTTCCCCATTATACACGATTTCGATGCTTTTGTACAGTAATTTGGGGAGGATATATGGCTCAGTTTACACTTTCGTTACAATCTTTTGCCCAAGTCCGCGCCTTTGTGACCCTGGTCACCACCATGCCCTTCAGCGTTTTGGTCAGCGACGGACATCAGCAGGTCAATGGCACCAGCTTTATCGCCATGGTCTGCCTGGACTTCACCCGGCCGCTTACCGTCAATTGTACCGGCTCCGAGGAAAATTGCCTGCTGCTGCAGCAGAAGCTGGCAGAAGTCCTTTAATTTCATTTCGGCTCTTTGAGCACCGTCTTGGGAATACCCGAGGCGGTTTTCTTTTTTGCGGAAAATTTTTCTGCGGTCTTTTCCTTTGCTTAAGAATGTGATAAAATAAGAAAAATACGGATTTTGGGAGGGGATACTGTGAAAAGATGCATCATTTTCTGTGCAGGTGAGTTGGCTGATATGCCCTTCCTCCCCGGAGCGGAAGACTTGGTGATCGCCGCGGACGGTGGCCTGCGCCATTGCCGGGGGCTGGAGATCGTCCCGGATGTGATTTTGGGAGATTTCGATTCTTTGGGGCAGATCCCGGCGGGAGCGCAGGTGTTCCCGGTGGAGAAGGATGATACGGATACCATGCTGGCAGTGCGCCGGGGACTTGCGGAGGGCTGCCGGGAATTTGTGATCCTGGGAGGTCTGGAAGGGCCGCGGCTGGACCATACCGTTGCCAATTTTCAGACCCTGCAATTCCTTGCGGAGCATGGCGCGGTGGGCTATTTGATTGGAAAACGGGAGACCGTCACCGTTATCCGGCAGGAGTCCGTGAAATTTCCCAAGACGGCGGAGGGGATCATCTCTCTGTTTTGCCTGGGGGCGGATGCCCGGGGCGTGACCATAGAGGGCCTGCAGTACACCCTTACCGACGGTACGATGAGCGCTGGCTTTCCTCTGGGCGTGAGCAATCATTTTGTGGGCAGCCCCGCCCGGATCACGGTGAAAGAGGGCAGCCTGCTTGCTATCTGGGATCGAAAAAACGGCTTTCCGGATAGATGATTGGAGTTTATCCGAAGACAATGGTGGCCGATGGACATCGAGCGCCGCGAGAGCGGCGCAAAAGGCTCCCTTGTGCAAAGGGAGCTGGCGAAAATCTTTGATTTTCGCCTGAGGGATTGTGCGGGGGAATGTAGCATAAACAGCGCTGTATTACGGCGAATCCGGTGACAATCCCCCAGTCATTTTGCCGGTTTTCGGCAAAATGACAGCCCCCTTTACACAAGGGGGCCTTTGGCTGCGCAATGCGCCGCTGCTGCTCTGATATGGCGACGATTTCAATTCATTTCCGAAGGAAATACCCCAATTGTCAATTCTATAAAGGAGGTCATGGAATTGCTGACAAAGAAACAAGCGCTTCTTCCTCTTCGGCAGGAGCTGCCGGTACTGGAGACGGATCCTGGGCAGGGTCTGACACAGGAGCAGGCGGCTGAGCGCCGTGAAAAGGGCTGGGCCAACGGTATATCCTCCAGCGTTTCCCGGACGGAAAAGGAGATCATCCTCCAAAATGTGCTGACCTTCTTCAATTTGGTGTTCGTGGTTTTGGCGGTGATCTTAGCCATCAGCGGCTCCTCGGTGAAGAATATGACCTTCCTGATCGTGGTGGTGTGCAATGCCTTCATCGGCTGCTTCCAGGAGATCCGTGCCAAGCGGGCGGTGGATAAGCTGACGCTGGTGGCGGCGCAGCAGCTGCGCACGGTACGGGACGGACAGGTGACACTGATCCGCTCCGATGAACTGGTGCGGGACGATATCGTGGAATTCGTCAGTGGCGACCAGATCTGCGCCGACGGCGTGGTGTGCAGCGGTCAGCTGCAGGTAAATGAAGCGCTGATCACCGGTGAGGAGGATCCCATCGTCAAAAAGGAAGGGGATCTTCTGCGCAGCGGCAGCTTCGTCATCTCCGGCACCGGCCGGGCACGGCTGACGGCAGTGGGAGAAGACGGCTTCGCCGCAAAGCTGGCAGCGGAAGCCAAGGCAAATCCCCAGGCGGCAAAGTCCGGCATGATGCGCTCTTTGGATCGGCTGATCCGGGTGGTGGGCATTGCCCTGGTGCCGGTGGGCTTGCTGCTATTCTACCAGGAATTCAAGGTGCTGCAGCTTTCCGTGCGGGAAAGCAGTGAGGCCACGGTGGCGGCTCTGGTGGGCATGATCCCCGAGGGCCTGTACCTGCTGACCAGCATCGCCATGGCCGCTTCCGCGTTGAAGTTGGCGAGGAAAAAGGTGCTGGTGCAGGATATGAACTGCATCGAGACCCTGGCCCGGGTGGATGTGCTGTGCGTGGATAAGACCGGCACCATCACCGAAGCCCGGATGGAAGTGGACAATGTGATCCCTCTGACGGAGGATCCTCCGGAGCGGCTGGAGACCATCCTTGCGGCGCTGTATTCCGGCGGCGAGCCGGAAAACGATACCGCCAGAGCCATGGCGGAGGTGTTTGCCGGGCAGACGGATTGGGTCTGCACCCATAGGATCCCCTTTGATTCCCAAAATAAATGGAGCGCCGCGGAATTCCGGGGCCACGGCAGCTTTGTGGTAGGCGCGCCGGAAATGATGCTCAAGGAGCGCTACGGTGAGATCCGGCCCACGGTGGAGCATTGGATCGAGACCGGCTGCCGTGTGCTGCTCATCGCCCAGCATGCCGGGGAGCTGGAAAGCTACCTGGAGCCGGGAAAGCTGCGTCCTTTGGCGCTGATCTTACTTACCAACCGGATCCGTCCCGAGGCGAAGGATACCTTTGCGTATTTCCGGGCCCAGGGTGTTGCCATCAAGGTGATCTCCGGCGATAATCCCATGACCGTGTCGGAGGTGGCCCGCCGGGCAGGCATCGATGGCGCTGAGCGCTGGGTGGATACCTCCCAACTGGAGACGGAAGAGGACATCAAAAAAGCGGCAGCCACCTACACTGTCTTCGGCCGGGTGACCCCGGATATGAAAAAACAGCTGATCCGTGCGCTGAAAGAAAAGGGCCATACGGTGGCCATGACCGGCGACGGTGTCAACGATGTGCTGGCCATGAAGGAAGCGGATTGCTCCATCGCCATGGCATCCGGCGCCCAGGCGGCCAGCCAGATGGCCAAATTGGTGCTGCTGAAGTCGGATTTTTCCGCCATGCCCCGGATCGTGGATGAAGGCCGCCGGGTGATCAACAATATCCAGCGGGCGGCCACGCTGTTTCTGGTGAAGAATATCTTCTCCATGGGTCTGGCGCTGATCTCTTTGCTCACCGGCTGGGCGTACCCCATCGTGCCCATCCATCTGACGGTGATCTCCGCCCTGACCATCGGTGTAGCTTCCTTCTTCCTGGCCATGGAGCCGAATTACGAGCGGGTCACGGGAAGATTCCTGCCCAATGTGCTGCGAAGAGCCTTTCCCGGCGGACTTACCAATATCTTCGTGGTGCTGATGGCCCAGGCCTATATGGACGCGTTCAGCCTGCCTCTGGAGCAGATCTCCACGGTGTGCGCGGCGATTTTGGGCATCGTGGGTATGCTGGTGCTGTTCCAGACCTGCAAGCCCTTCGATAAGTTCCGCAGGATCATCTGGGCTGCCATGGGCATCGCGCTGGTCATCTGCTTTACCCTGCTGGGCAGCCTATTCGAGCTGCGCACGGGAAGCGACGGGGTGCAGCTGGTGATGCTGACGCTGCTGATCATGACCCCCACGGTGTTCTTCGCGGTGCAGCGGTGCTTTGACCTGGGTGACCGGGTGGTGGCACGGCTGCGCAGACGGGGGAAAAAGCGCAGACGCCGTGCAGCCCCCGCAGATGCGGAAAATTCTGCAAACTGACCAACAGAACGCTGAAAAAAATCACGAATTTTACAATTATGATACTTTACAATATCCGCCCGTTATAGTATAATAAATCCGTACGGGCTTATCGAAAAGCCTAAAAATGTCTACCATACTGCATTGCAGTAATTTTTGAAATGGAGGAAATTTACAATGTCTGTCAAAGTTGCAATTAACGGTTTTGGTCGTATTGGCCGTCTGGCTTTCCGCCAGATGTTCGGCGCTGAGGGCTTCGAGGTTGTCGCGATCAACGACCTGACCTCTCCCAAGATGCTGGCTCACCTGCTGAAGTACGACTCCACTCAGGGCGCTTACGCTCTGCCCTTCGGCGCTCACACCGTCGAGGCTGGCGAGGACAACATCGTCGTCGACGGCAAGAAGATCACCATCTACGCCAAGGCCAACGCCGCT
>JBGVJN010000072.1:0-18640 GCA_045129455.1 Faecousia sp.
CATTCGGCTATAGCGCGTTTGTGGTACATAGCCGCGGAAGCGGAAACAATGACCACCGGAAAGTTAGTCCAAATGGACACGACGGTAGCGCCGATGATGATCTCAGGCACGCGGAAGCGCTTTGCGATGCCGGTGGCACTGTCAACGAACCAGTCGCCGCCCTTGATCACAGCACCAGGCCCACGGCAAACAGAGCCAGGGATCCGATCAGGCTGTCCGTCAGCCCATTGTACCAGGACATGAATGCATCTAACATAAAGAAGTTCCCCTTTCAATTTCACGGCATCAAACGCCGAAAGTATACAAAAAAACCGCCACAGCCATGGCTATGCGCGGAAAAACATAGGGATCGGCGCAGCCAAAGCTCGACTCATGAGTCTCGCCAGTAAAAGCATGCCAGGCCGAATGGCCGGAATGTTGACATGCCCAGTGCAAAAAGCACCCTGCTACTCCCCCATAAAAATATGCAATTCATCGAAGTTCTGTTGAAGATTTTACCATATTATAGTATCGATGTCAAGTATACATACCATTTCCTTTTCTATTCTTTTACCGATATTTCATAAAAAAGCCTTGAATCTTCTTCCATTTTAGGGTATACTAGGTAGCGATGTTTTATACTGGCGTATTGTGTCAAGGAGGCAGCCATGAAGGATCTGAATTTGCTTGTATGGCTGACGCAGCTGGGATTATCCACCGCTTTCCCCTTGGCAGGTTTCATCCTCCTGGCACTTTGGCTCCGAGACCGGCTGGGCTGGGGTGATTGGGTACTTTGGGCCGGGATCGTCATCGGTGCGATATGCGCCGTCAATGGCTTCCGCAGCAGTCTGAAGGTCATGCTTCAGATGTCCCGTCATAAAAAAGAAGATACGCCGCCTGTCAGCTTTAATGACCACGATTGACCTGGGAGGTAACTATGGATTCCCGTAAATATATCCTGCAGCAGACGCTCCTGGTATTTGCCGGCCAGATCCTGTGCGGCGCCGCCATGGTAGGCATCTTCGCTCTGCTGGGAATGTATGACCAAAGCGTACTGCTGGGCGGTATTTTCGGCGTACTGGTCGCCACCGCCAACTTCTTCTTCATGGCCGTAGGTGCCGGCATCGCCTCCGATAAGGCCTGCAACCAGGATGTGAAGGGTGGCCAGGCCACGGTGCAGATGTTCTACATCGGTCGGCTGATCGGCATTGCCGTCATTCTCTTCGCGCTGATCAAGAGCGGTCTTTGCAATGTGTATACAGCGGTCATCCCGCTGATCTTCACCAGACCCATTCTTACCATCTATGAATTCTTCAGAAAGGGGGATCAGACATGAATGTAAATGTTACCGGACCTTATGTATATTTTACCATACCCATTTTCGGCGGTATCACCGTCACTCAGACTACCGTTTCCGGTCTGATCGTGACCATCCTCCTTTGTACTGCGTTTATCCTTCTGGGCAGGGATCTGAAGAAGCGCCCCGACGGCAAGCAGGTACTGGTAGAAAAGGGTGTGCTGATGCTCTACAACATGGTAGTGGATACCATGGGCGCCCACAACGCCCACTTCCTGCCCCTCATCGGCACCATCTTCCTCAGCTCCATCTGCTCTTCCCTCATCGGTCTGACCGGCTTTATCCGCTCCGCTACGGCGGATCTGAGCGTGCCTCTGGTGTGGGCGGTGACCGTGAGCGTGATCATCTGGTACAATAATATCAAAAACAATGGCTTTGTAGGCTGGCTGAAGGGCTTCACCGAGCCCATCGTGGTCATGACCCCCATGAATATCATCTCCGAGATCGCACAGCCGGTATCCATGGCCTTCCGTCACTTCGGCAATGTGGCCGGCGGCGGCGTGATCACCAGCATCCTGTATACCGCGCTGGGTATGGTCTCCTCGCTGGTGCTCAATGCCATCGCCTCCAACGGTATCGCTGTTTCCGTGGTGCTTCTTGTACTGGGCACTGTACTGCTGGTCCTGTGGAGCAAAAAGAAAAAGCTGGGTATGCTGATCTTCGGCATCCTTATGGCTGTGCTGGGCCTGTTTGGCGGTCTGCAGGCACTGGGCATTTTGTCCGGTGTTCCGATCTTCGCCTTCGGTATCCCCGCAGTACTTTCCCTGTATTTCGACTTCTTCTCCGGCTTTGTCCAGGCACTGGTGTTCAGCCTGCTGTCCATGGTCTATATCGCCGGCTCCTGCCCTCCCCCTGAGGAAGCGCAGGCTTAACACATCAATAATTTATTTCATATAAATTACAATATCATTAGGAGGAACTCATTATGGAATTCAACGCTTATTTTCTGAAGGCTGCCTGCGCCATCGGCGCCGGTCTGTGTATGGGCATCGGCGCTATCGGCCCCGCTATCGGTGAAGGTAATGCCGTCGGTAAGGCTCTGGAGGGTATGGCCCGTCAGCCCGAAGCTGCCGGCAACCTGCGTACCAACATGATCCTGGGCTGCGCTATCACCGAGACCACCGGTATCTACTCCCTGCTGATCTCTTTCCTGATCCTGTTCGCTACCAACGTGTAACCCGCGCTTTCGCATTTATTCCAGGAAAGGAGCAAAGCAAGTGGGTATCTTTCAAGAATTTATTGGCGTAGATTTTTGGACCGCCCTGTTTACCCTGCTGAACTTCCTTGCTGTTCTGTTTGTAGGCAAGCGCTTCCTTTGGGGCCCGGTGATGAACATCATCACTGACCGCCAGAAGGAGATCGACGATATGTACTCCCAGGCCAGCGCTGCCCAAACCAGTGCCCAGGCTATGGAGGAGGAATACCGCCAGAAGCTCAGCGCCGCCTCCGAGACCAGCGAACGCATCGTCAAGGAAGCTGTGGCAAGAGGTCAGCACCGGGAAGAAGAGATCATCCGCCAGGCAAACGCAGAGGCTTCCGCCATCATGGACAAGGCCGCTGCGGATATCGCCATGGAAAAGAAAAAGGCCATCAACGATGCCAAGGATGAGATCTCCGGCATTGCCATGGCCATTGCCGAGAAGGTCGTGGGCCGCGAGCTGAATGAAGCCGACCAGGCGCAGCTTGTGGATAGCTTTATCGACGAATTGGGTGGCCAGGTATGACACAGGTGGGAAATGTTTACGGCGAAGCGCTGTATGATCTTGCCAGATCCGAAGCGCTGGAAGACCAGATCCTGTCCCAGATCACGGTACTGGACGAAAGCTTCCGCCAGGAGCCGCAATTTCTGCGCCTTTTGGCCGCGCCCAGCCTCAGCAAAGAGGAGCGCTGTGCCGTGCTGGATCGTAGTTTCCGGAAAAAAGTACATCCTTATGTGCTGAATTTTCTGAAGCTGCTGACCGAAAAGGGCTATTCCCGCCATTTTCACGATTGCTGCGAAGCATATCGCCAGCACTACAACCTGGATCACGGCATCCTCCCGGTGACCGCGGTCTCCGCCATGGCCCTGAGCCAGTCCCAGAAGGACAAGCTCACCGCCAAACTGGAAGCCCTCACCGGAAAATCGATCCAACTCATCAATCGGGTAGACCCCGAATGTCTGGGCGGTATCCGCCTGGATTACGACGGTAAGCGTGTGGACGGAACTGTAGCCCATCGGCTGGAGTCTGTGCGCAGCATGCTGAAAAATACCGTACTGTGACGGCAGAAAGCAGGGACGATATGGAATTAAGACCTGAAGAAATCACAAAAATTATCCGTAGCCAGATCAAGAACTACGAAAATAAGCTGGAAGCCAGCGAGACCGGCGTAGTCATTCTGGTGGGCGACGGCATCGCCAAGGCCTCCGGCCTTGACAAGTGCATGGCCGGCGAGCTGGTGGAATTCCCCAACGGCTCTTACGGCATGGCACAGAATCTGGAAGAAGACACTGTCTCCATCGTTATCCTTGGCAGCGACAGCGGCATCAAGGAAGGCGATGTAGTCAAGCGCACTGGCCGCGTTGTTTCCGTACCGGTGGGCAGCGGCCTCATCGGCCGTGTTGTCAACGCATTGGGCGAACCCATCGACGGCAAGGGTAATATCACCGCCGAAGGCTACCGCCCCATCGAAATGCCCCCACCCGGTATCATCGAGCGTAAGCACGTGAGCGTGCCGCTGCAGACCGGTATCAAGGCTATCGACTCTATGATCCCCATCGGCCGCGGTCAGCGTGAGCTGATCATCGGTGACCGCCAGACCGGTAAGACCACCATCGCCACCGACACCATTCTGAACCAGAAGGGCAAGGATGTGATCTGCATCTATGTGGCCATCGGTCAGAAGCGTTCTACCGTTGCCCAGGTGGTGGAAAACCTCACCATCGGCGGCGCTATGGACTACACCATCGTGGTGTCCGCCACCGCTTCCGAGCTGGCACCCATGCAGTATATTGCCCCCTACTCCGGCTGCACCATCGGCGAGCATTTCATGCACCAGGGCAAGGATGTGCTGATCATTTATGATGATCTGAGTAAGCACGCCGTGGCATACCGTGCCATTTCCCTGCTGATCCGCCGTCCTCCCGGACGCGAGGCTTACCCCGGTGACGTTTTCTAGCTCCACTCCCGTCTGCTGGAGCGTGCAGCGCAGCTGTCTGACGAACTGGGTGGCGGCAGCTTGACTGCCCTTCCCATCATCGAGACCCAGGCCGGCGACGTTTCCGCCTATATCCCCACCAACGTGATCTCCATCACCGACGGCCAGATCTTCCTGGAGTCCGAGCTGTTCAACGCCGGCATCATGCCCGCGGTGAACCCTGGTATCTCCGTCTCCCGTGTCGGCGGTGACGCCCAGATCAAGGCCATGAAGAAGGTCTCCGGCAGCCTGAAGCTGCTGTACTCCCAGTACCGTGAGCTGCAGAGCTTCGCTCAGTTCGGCTCCGATCTGGACGCTGATACCAAAGCAAGACTTGCCCAGGGTGAGCGGATCGTGGCCGTGCTGAAGCAGAGCAACAACGCTCCTGTGGAGGTAGCCCACCAGGTTTGCATCCTCTATGCCGTCACCCACGGCTATCTGAAGGACATTTCCGTGGATAAGATCCCCGAATTCGAGCTGCGGCTGTATGAATTCATGGATAATCGCCACGGTGATATTCTCACCGCCATCCGCGCCTCCGGCAAGCTGGAAAGCGACACCGAGGAAGCGCTGAAGGCTGCCCTCAGCGAGCTGCTGAAGGAATTTGTAACGAGCGAATAAGGAAGGAGGCCTGACATGGCCGGCGTTTCCAGCAAGGAGATCAAGACCCGCATCCGCAGTATGGAATCCACCAAGCAAATCACCAAAGCCATGGAAATGGTGGCCGCTTCCAAGCTGCGTCATGCCCAGGCGAGGGTCACAAACTCCCGCCCCTACTTTGAGATCCTTTACAATACCATTACGGATATCGTCAACTCCAATTCCGACTTCTCCTCCCCCTACCTCACGGAGCGCCCGGTGAAGAAGACCATGTATGTGGTCATCGCCGGTGACCGTGGTCTTGCCGGCGGCTACAACAGCAATATCCTCAAGCTGGTACACGGGGAAATGGAGGGTAAGGATGCCCTTGTTTTGCCCATTGGCAAGAAGGCCGTGGATTTCTTCCGTTCCAAGGGAGTCCCCTCCCTTACGGATAGCTACGCGGAAGCCGCGGATGTGTCCATCGGAGATTGCTTCTCCATCGCAAAGCAGCTGAGCAAGGCTTATCTTGCCGGTGAGATCGACGAGATCCATATCGGATACACCAACTTCGTATCCGTCCTTTCCCAGACACCTGCCGTTTTGCGCATGCTGCCGCTGCTGCAGCAGCATGATGCCCAAAGAAGCAGCAGTGCTTCGGATATTCTTTATGAACCCGACAGCGTCACCGTGTTCGATGCCATCGTTCCCGAGTATCTGGGCGGCATCCTCTACGGCGCTCTGTGCGAAAGCCGGGCAGCCGAGCAGGCAGCACGGCGCACCGCTATGGAATCCGCCACCCAGAATGCTGAGGATATGATCGCGGATCTGAGCCTGAAGTTCAACCAGGCCCGTCAGGCCGCCATCACCCAGGAGATTACGGAGATCGTAGCCGGTTCTTAAGATGATCCACAATCCGGGGTATATTCCCCTACCAAAGGTAAAAGGAGATGAATCCTATGGCCAATAACAGAGGAACTGTGATCCAGGTCGTGGGTCCTGTTCTGGATATCCGCTTTGAAGACGGCTGCCTGCCGCAGCTGCTTTCCGCCATTGAGATCCCCCATGGAGAGCATACCATCGTTGCCGAAGTCGCGCAGCACATCGGTGACAATGTGGTCCGTACCATCGCCATGAGTTCCACCGACGGTCTGCAGCGTGGTGCTGAAGCCATCGACACCGGCGCTTCCATCAGCGTCCCCGTGGGCGACGAGTGCCTGGGCCGTGTGTTTAACCTGCTGGGTCAGCCCATCGACAACGGCGCGCCTGTGCAGGGTGCTGAGCGGTGGCCCATCCACCGTCCCGCGCCTGCTTATGATGAGCAGCAGCCTGCCACAGAGATCCTGGAGACCGGCATCAAGGTCGTTGACCTGATCTGCCCCTATGCCAAGGGCGGTAAGATCGGTCTGTTCGGCGGTGCCGGCGTCGGCAAGACCGTTCTGATCCAGGAGCTGATTTACAATATCGCCACCGCCCACAACGGTTACTCCGTGTTCACCGGCGTCGGCGAGCGTACCCGTGAGGGTAATGACCTGTACAACGAAATGACCGAGTCCGGCGTTATCAAGAAGACCGCCATGGTCTTCGGTCAGATGAACGAACCCCCCGGAGCCCGTATGCGTGTCGGCCTGTCCGGTCTGACCATGGCAGAGTACTTCCGTGATGTGAAGCACCAGGATGTGCTGCTGTTCATCGATAACATCTTCCGTTTCACCCAGGCCGGTTCTGAGGTTTCCGCACTGCTGGGCCGTATGCCCTCCGCCGTCGGTTACCAGCCCACTCTGGCCACGGAAATGGGCGCTCTGCAGGAGCGCATCACCTCCACCAAGGACGGCTCCATCACCTCCGTCCAGGCCGTTTATGTGCCTGCGGACGACTTGACCGACCCCGCTCCCGCCACCACCTTCTCTCACTTGGACGCCACCACAGTTCTTGACCGTGGCATCGCCTCTCTGGGCATCTATCCCGCCGTGGATCCCCTGGATTCCACCTCCCGGATCCTGTCCCCCGAGGTCGTGGGCAGAGAGCATTATGAAGTCGCAAGATCCGTGCAGCGGATCCTCCAGCGCTACAAGGAGCTGCAGGACATCATCGCCATCATGGGTATGGACGAACTGAGCGAAGAGGACAAGCTGACGGTCAACCGTGCCCGTAAGGTGCAGCGCTTCCTCAGCCAGCCTTTCCATGTTGCTGAGCAGTTTACCGGCTACATCGGCAAGTATGTGCCTCTGAAGGAGACCATCCGTGGCTTCAAGGAGATCATTGAGGGCAAGCACGACCAGATCCCCGAATCCTGCTTCCTGTATGCCGGCACCATCGACGATGTTGTGGAAAAGTACCAGGGCGGTGAGAACGCATGACCAGCTTCTCCTTAAAGATCGTCACCCCTGACGGTATGGAATTTGAAGGCAACGCCGAAGAGCTGATCGTCCGCACTACCACAGGTGACATCGGCATCCTGGCCGGCCATGTGGATTGCGTGGCTCCCCTGGGTATGGGACGGGCCACCGTGATCATCGACGGTCAGAAGCGCTACGCTGCCTGTATCGGCGGCATGCTGTCCGTCTCCGGCGGCAATGTTACTCTGGTGCCCACCACCTTTGAGTGGGCCGATGAGATCGACGCAGCCCGCGTGGAAGCCTCCTACGAGAAGGCCCAGCAGATGCTGCGCAGCGGCAACGCCTCCGACACAGATATCCGCCTTGCCCAGGCACGGCTTCGCCGGGCGCTGGTCCGCAAAGGTGTTGCTTCTACAAAGTAAAAAATAACGGTGCGATACGCACCGTTATTTTTTTATGCTTTTTTACTGATTCAGATAATAATCCGCCACACCTTTGGCGATGGCCTGCACCTTCTGGGTGACGGTCTGGCTGTCAGCGATGGCAGCCATGTCGTCCTTATTGGACATATAGCCGTTCTCCGTCAGCACCACAGGGCAATTGCTTTGACGGCCGATGTAATATACATGCCAGCCCACATTGGTGGAGGTGTAGATATTGGCAGCTGTCGTGGCATTGTTCACCGCATGGGTAATGTTGTGGGAGAAGGGTGCGTAATAGAAGGCATCAAAGCCTCGGGAGGTAGTATTCGTGGTGGCATTGTGGTGGATGGCGATGCACAGATCCGGATTCCAGCCCTTGAGTGTAAGGATCCGCTCATCCACCGTAAGGGTATTGTTGTTATGGTTGAGGACCACGGTCGCGCCCATACTCTCCAGCTCCAGCTTCAGCGCCTGGGCCATGGCCATGTTTCGCTCGGACTCTCTGTAGGTGGTTCCCAGCACCTTGCTGACCGTTCCGGGGTCGGAGCCGCCGTGACCCACATCGATCATGATGCGGATGCCGGTCAGATTCGCGCCGTAGGCATTGGAAGCAGCCGTAGCCTTCTTGGGATTGAGGAACTTGAAGCACAGCTGGCCCTGGGCATTGTACCAGGCATCCCAGCCATAGAAGCCGCCTGCCTTCTTGAAATACAGACGCAGGGTGCAATCACTTTCGTTCTGGGTCAATACCGCGCTGCTGAAAATAGGGTTCTCGCCCACATCCACTGTGCCTTCAAATACGGTAGCATAGCAGAAGGTGATATCCAGATAGCTGGAGGTGAAATTGGAGATCTCGTAGCTGCGTCCGCCGCCGCCGTTGGGATTGGCATAGTCCTGAGCTTCCAGCTCAAAGCGGAAGGGCGCCTTCCACATGGTATCCAGCACCAGCACGGTAAACTGACCGTTGTCGGTCATGGACGCAAAGCCCAGCTCATTGTGATCCGGCAGCCGGCCGATGTAGCAATCGATGACCTTAGTCTTCTTGGCAGGAGGATTGTTCTTATAGGTAAAGACACGCCAGCCACAGCGAAGCATGCGGTAATTGTTGGTTCCGTCATTGCTGACCATGATATCCGGGGAGCAGTAGTCCAGCGTGCCCTGGGGCAGGTAATTGTTGGTAGGACGGGAGTAGCCGTCGTTATCATAGGGATCCATGGTCTCGGCGGAATAGTTGACCACTTCCGCGATATAGCCGGAGCCTACATTGATGTACTTTCCGCCGCTGGGGGTCACGCTGGGGTCGTAGCCAAGGACCTCCGTGGACTTTTGCACAAGAATATTCCCGGAGAGATATTCCTCAGTAATGCCGTTATACTCCGCGGTATAGGTAATGGGGCCCAGATTCAGATCCGTGGTGTTGATATTGGTCAGCGTATAGCTGCCGGTATAGATGGTAAAGCCCTCGCTGGCACCGAAGCCTTGCTGATTGACCGATTCGGTCAGCTCAGTTGTCTTTCCGTTAAAGGTAGCGGTGACCTTACTACCGGTTCGGGCGGACACTTCAAAATGCACCGTCGCGCCGCTGTTGTACACCTGCTCCTTCTCTTGAGAGAAGAACTCCACCACATAGCGGCAATCGATGGTAAACACCGCCTGCTCACCCATGTAGTCAAAGGTAAATACATTCTTGCCGGAAGTCAGCTCCATCCGGAAGGAGAATGCGCCTTCTGCATTCCGCTGCACAGCGTTTCCATTGACGGTCAGCGCCTGATTGGGATCGGAAGTGCCTTCAAAGAGGATGGAAGTATCCGTGGTGCCGAAGGTGTAGGTTTCCGGGGAGGTAAAGATCAATCCCAAAACCTCCGTAGGTGCCGATTCAGAGCCTTCTGTACTCCCCTGGGTATCACCGGAGGGACCGGTTTGATTGGTGGATGTACCGGGGCCTGCCACAGGACCTGCAAACAGCGCCACACACAGCACTACTACAAGGACCGCCGCCAGGATGCCGATCAAGCCGATCAGCAGTGTCTTGGGGTCCTGTTTCTTTTGATATCGTCTTCTGGGTCTTTGATTCACAGTTTCACACCGTTCTTTCTATGGGGTACTATCCGGGATACTATATCACATTTTTCCCTTTCCGTAAAGCCTTTTGGCAGAAAAATGGCGCAGCCGGAGTGGCTGCGCCAGAATGCTTTTCTCAGGTGAAGGACTTGGTGCAGATGTTGATCAGAGAGTAATCCACATCCATGGTGTACGGCTCGGTCATGGTCTCCAGCAGCTCCGCGGACTTTTCGCTGAGGACCTCGTTCTTGCTCAGCCGGTACCAGGTCTCACCGCTGCCCACAAAGTACATGATGTGATAGCCGTGGGTGGTCTTCACGATGCCGGTATCGCCCACCTTGCGGCTGGCGTCAAAGCACCATGCGTCAAACTCCTTTACCATGTAGCCGGTGTACACATTCTCGTACAGACCGCCTACACCCTTAGAGCCGCCGTCGGCGGTATGCTTGTCAGCCAGCGCGCCGAAGCTTTCCTCAGTAGCCTCGCCATCCTTCCACTGCTGCAGCAGCGCCTCTGCTTCCGCAAGGCAGGCAGCCAAAGCAGCATCGGTCTTATCCTTGGGCTGAAGCAGGATGTGACGCACATCGATCATCTTCTCGCCATACTTGGTGATGGTCTCCTTCATGGAATCCTTGTTCTTTTCATAGTAGGCTTCCACTTCCGCGTCAGTCACCACCAGCTTATCATGCTCCTGGGTAAAGAACATGGAGCTGACATAGTAGGTGGTCATATACTTTTCGTATTCGGCAAATCCGCAGCCGATGCCGAAATCACCCTGGATCAGCGCATCCACAGACTCAAACTTATACTTCTCGGCAGTTTCCTTCAGGTTGTCATACATACCCTCCAGATACTTCTTGTCGCTGTCGCCCAGCTGGAAACCGTTCTTTGCAGCTTCCGCCTCCAGCGCCTTCTGACGCTGCCAGGTTTGCAGCGCACCCTTCAGGAAGTACTGCTGCCAAGTGACGCCGGTCTCCTTGTCGAAGGTCTGCTGGTCCAGAGGCTTGGTGTAGTCCAGGCCGTAGTAGACGGCATAGCTGCCCACTTCATTCAAAAACTCAAACACCTGGTTCCAGTAGTATACCTGCAGCTCGCCATTGGTCAGCTTATGCTCGCCCATGGTGGCAATGACAGTATCCTTATTGGCGCTCACCGCGTCATCTGCAGCGGTATAGGTACCCTTGCAGGTCTCATCATCGGGATTTCCATCAGAAGGCACCGTGCCCTGCACGGCGCTGGTTTCACCGGTATCGCCGGTAGGCTCGGTGCTGTCAAACAAACCGCCCTTGACACCCAGGACGACCACCACTGCCAGCACTGCCAGCAGCACTACAGAGATCACCACCGCAAGGGCGATCTTCAAACCATTGATCTTCTTATTCAGCTGGGCAAGTTCCCCGTTCTGCACCGGAGTATTGCACTCAGGACAGACAGTCGCTCCTGCCTCCAGATTTGCTCCGCAATTGTTACAACGCATAATATCCTCATTTCTCCCACATATGGGCATTTATCCCGATTAGTTTACCACGGAGCATAAATAAAAGCAAGCGAAAACACAATTTATTTACAATCCTCCCCCGAAAACCTCCCGGCAACACTTGAAAAAACGCAGATAAAATGGTATTATTTATTGTTGAGATAGTATCCATCGGAGGAGACCCAATGAACACCAAAACTACTGTGATCACCGAAGAGCAGCTGCAGCAGCAGTTCGCCTTTTGCGATAAGATCAGCGCTTATTGGCACGAAAAGAATATTTGCCCCACTGCCTATGTAGAGACCTACGGCTGCCAGCAGAACGAAGCCGACTCCGAAAAGCTCCGGGGCTATCTGACCATGAGCGGCTACGCCATCACCGACACTCCCGAGGGTGCGGATGTGGTGGTAATGAATACCTGCGCCATCCGGGAGCATGCGGAGCAGCGTGTTTTCGGCAATCTGGGCGCATTGACCCATGCCAAGCGCCGTCATCCCGGCCAGAAGATCTTCCTGTGCGGCTGCATGGCCGGTGAAACCAAGGTCTCCGACCGGATCAAAAAGAGCTTCCCTCATGTGGACGGTGTATTTTCCACCCATCATCTTTGGCAGTTCCCCCAGATCCTGCATCTGGTGCTGACCAAGGGCAAGCGGCAGTTCTTCATCGAGGACGAACCCGGCTCTATCGCTGAGGGCATCCCCCAGGTCCGTGACAGCAAGCTGAAGGCTTGGGTATCCATCATGTACGGCTGCAACAATTTCTGCACCTACTGCATCGTTCCCTATGTTCGCGGACGGGAACGCAGCCGCAAAAAGGAGGATATCCTGGCAGAGTGCCGCTGTCTCATCGAGAGCGGCTGTAAGGAGATCACCCTGCTGGGACAGAATGTCAACTCCTACGGCAAGGATCTGGAGGGTGATGTGGATTTTTCCGATCTGCTCTCCGAGATCGCCCAGATCGAGGGAGATTTCCTCATCCGATTTATGACCAGCCATCCCCGGGACGCTTCCCAAAAGCTCTTTGACACCATGGCAAAGTACCCCAAGATCGCCAAGCAGCTGCATCTTCCCTTCCAGTCCGGATCTTCCCGGGTGCTGAAGGCCATGAACCGCCACTATGACCGGGAAAAGTATCTGGAGCTGATCCGTTACGCCAAGTCTGTCATGCCGCAGCTGGTGCTGACCAGCGATGTGATCGTAGGCTTCCCCGGCGAGACGGAGGAGGAATTCCAGGAGACCATCTCTCTGATCCGGGAAGTGCGCTACGATTCCCTTTTCACCTTTATCTTCTCCCCCCGCACCGGCACACCTGCCGCGAAGATGGAAGACCCCACCCCCAAGGCAGAGAAAAATCGCCGGTTCGACGAGCTTTGCGCCGTGCAGAACGGCATTTCTGAGCAGATCCACGCCGAGTATATCGGCAATACCTTCCGCTGTCTGGTAGACGGCACCGACAAGGAGCAGCTCACCGCCCGCACGGAAGGCGGCCGCCTGGTGCGCTTTACGGGAGACACTTCCCTCATCGGCACCTGGCAGAACATTACTGTCACCGGCGCCACCACCTGGAGCCTTACCGGCGATTTAGCGAAATAAATTCGATCTTCCCTATCCTATAAGAAAAGGAATGGATATTATGGCCACCAAAACTGCGGAAATGACCCCTATGCGGCGGCAATATTTTGATATTAAAGAACGCAACCAGGATTGCATCCTGTTCTTCCGCCTGGGCGATTTTTACGAAATGTTCGACGAGGATGCCCGGCTGGCTGCCCGGGAGCTGGATCTGACCCTTACCACCCGTGACCGGAACAAGCCCAAGGAGGAGCAGACCCCTATGTGCGGCGTTCCCTACCATAGCGTGGATTCCTACATCGCCCGTCTGGTGCAGAAGGGCTACAAGGTCGCCATCTGCGAGCAGATGACCGATCCTGCCACCACCAAGGGCCTGGTAGAACGGGACATCACCCGGATCATTACCCCCGGCACCGTCACCGAAAGCTGCATGCTGGAAGAGAGCAAGAACAATTACTTTGGCTGCGTCTATGAGCAGGGCGGAAAATTCGGCCTTGCCTTCTGTGACATTTCCACCGGCGCTTTTTTTGCCACCGAGTGCGCCGACGCTGCTGCTGCCGCATCCGAGCTGGGACGGTTTTCCCCTGCCGAGGTGCTGCGCTACGGCGAAGGTACCCACAGCGAACTGATCCAGGATGCCCTGGTGCGCCGCATCGGCTGCTGCATGAACGAAGGCACCGCTGCCCAGTTCGATCCCAACCTTGCCCAGCCTTTGCTGGAGAAGCATTTTGATGCTCCTCTGGGGCAGCTGGGTCTTACGGGCCTGCACCACGCCACCGTGGCCAGCGCCACCCTTCTGCAGACTCTGCTGACTCTGCAGAAGAACGACCTTGCCCATATCCGCCAGCTGCAATACTACACCTCCGGCAAATTCATGGAGCTGGATATGGATGCCCGGCGGAATCTGGAGCTGACCGAGACCATGCGCTCCAAGGAAAAGCGCGGCACACTGCTGTGGGTGCTGGACAAGACCCACACCGCCATGGGCGGCAGACTTCTGCGCAGTTGGCTGGAAAAGCCGCTGCTGGACGCTTCCGAGATCATGCGCCGCCACAGCGCCGTGGAGGAGCTGGTGAGTGCCACCGTCTGCCGTGGTGAGCTGGAAGAGGCGCTGAAGGATGTGACGGATCTGGAGCGTGTCATGACCCGGATCGTTACCGGCACAGTCAACGCACGGGATCTGCTTGCCTTCAGCCACGGCCTGCACGCCCTTCCCCAGATCAAGGCGCTGCTGGCACAGACCAGCTCTCCCCTGCTGAGTCGGCTCAACGAAAGCATCGATGCATTGCAGGACTGCGCTCAGCGCATCGACACTACCATCCATGAAGAGCCCCCGCTGACCATTCGGGAAGGCGGCATCATCTGCCCCGGTGCCAATGCCGAGGTGGATCGGCTCAGAGATATTATGAACGGCGGCAAGGAGATCATGGCCGCCATTGAGGCCCGGGAAAAGGAAGCCACCGGCATCCGCACACTGAAGGTCAGCTTCAACCGGGTCTTCGGCTACTACATTGAGGTCTCCAAGTCCTTTGTAGACCAGGTACCTGCCCGCTACTCCCGCCGTCAGACACTGACCAACTGTGAGCGCTATATCACAGAGGAACTGAAGGAGCTGGAGGATCAGGTGCTGGGTGCCAAGGATCGACTGATGGCGCTGGAATACCAGCTCTTCTGCGAGCTGCGCACCTATCTTGCCCAGCAGGCAGCCCGGACCCAGATCACCGCTGCCGCTGTAGCTGCCGTGGATACCCTCTGCTCTCTGGCAACCGTTGCGGTGCAGCGGGGCTACTGCCGCCCGGAGATCACCCTGGACAATACCCTTTCCATCACCGACGGCCGCCATCCTGTGGTGGAAGTGATGCTGAAGGATTCCCTGTTCGTCCCCAACGATACCCGCCTCGGCGGAAGCGACCAGGTGGCGATCATCACCGGTCCCAACATGGCCGGTAAGTCCACCTATATGCGCCAGGTGGCGCTGATCACGCTGATGGCCCAGATCGGCTCTTTCGTACCTGCCCGCAGCGCCCGTATCGGCATTGTGGACCGGATCTTTACCCGGATCGGCGCCAGCGACGACCTGGCTTCCGGTCAGTCTACCTTCATGGTGGAAATGTCCGAGGTGGCATCCATTCTGAAATATGCCACCGCCAAGAGCCTGCTGATCCTGGACGAGATCGGCCGTGGTACCTCTACTTACGATGGCATGGCCATCGCCAGAGCCGTGCTGGAGTATGCCGCCAATCCCAGAAAGCTGGGTGCAAAAACCCTGTTTGCCACCCACTACCATGAGCTGAGTGCCATCGAGGACCAGCTGCCCAATGTGAGAAACTACAATATCGCCGTAAAAAAGCGTGGCGAGCAGATGATCTTCCTGCGCAAGATCGTTCCCGGTGCCACCGACGACAGCTACGGTGTGGAGGTGGCCAAGCTGGCAGGTCTGCCCGCCAGCGTCATCACACGGGCCAGAGAGATCCTGAAGGAGCTGGAGGCAGAAAACGGCGTTGTCCATAAAGCCGCGGATCCTGCTGAACCTGCGGATCAGCTGAGCATGATGGATCTTCGCAGCAGCCAGGTGTGTGCTGCGCTGGAGGGCATCAGCGTGGAGACGCTGACCCCCATCGAAGCTATGAACGAACTGTACAGACTGAAGAAGATGCTGGACTGATATGCGTAATTCGACCTTTTTCTCTTTATGCCCGCCACCGGGAAAGCTGCAGCAGGGCTTCTGCTTTCTGGCATTTCAAACGCTGATCCTGCCGTCCTTTCTGGCATTTCTGCCTTCTTCCATATCCGGCGGCATGGTCAATTTCCTGTACTTTCTCATCAGCTTTCTGATGGTCACCATCCTTTATCGCCATTACCTTCTGGATTCTTTGAAGGCAGCCGGAAAGCGGCTGCCCGGGATCGCATTGTGGGCAGCAGTCTTCTTCATCGTGCTGCGCCTTTGTGACTATCTGCTCAAGCTTTTGATCCAGGCCCGGTTTCCGGACTTTTACAATCTGAACGATGCCGCCATCGGATCTCTGGTCCGCCAGGACTTTTGGCCCATGGCCATCGGCACAGTCGTTCTTGCGCCTGTGACGGAAGAGCTGCTGCACCGCACCACCCTGTTTCGGGGACTTTATTCCCGCTCCCCTGCCGCGGCATGGATCGTATCCGTCCTCATGTTTGCTTTGATCCACGTGATGAACTACGCAGGCGCAGACACACTTACATTAGCGCTGTGCTTTGCCCAGTATCTCCCTGCGGGCATCTGCCTGGCAGCGTCCTACCGGCTCAGCGGCAGCATTCTGACCCCAATTTTGATCCATGCCGGGATCAACACCCTCGGCATACTGGCATTGAGGTGAAATTATGCCCAAGATCATTCAACTTCCCCAGCATGTAGCCAATCTGATCGCCGCCGGCGAGGTGGTGGAGCGTCCTGCCAGTGTCGTCAAGGAGCTGCTGGAAAACTCCGTAGACGCCGGCGCTACCCAGGTGACCGTGGAGATCCGGGACGGCGGCATGACATTTCTTCGCGTCACCGACAACGGCTGCGGCATGTCCCCGGCAGATGCCCGGACTGCCTTTTTGCGCCATGCCACCTCCAAGCTGCGCACGGCGGAAGATCTGGCCGCCATCACCCATCTGGGCTTCCGTGGCGAAGCGCTGGCAGCCATCGCATCGGTCAGCCGCATCGACCTTCTGACCAAGACTGCCGATGAGCTTGCGGGCACATCGCTGCATCTGGAGGCCGGAGAGATCACCGAGGAATCGGAAGCCGGCTGCCCCGACGGAACTACCATCATTATCCGGGATCTGTTCTTCAACACCCCCGCCCGAATGAAATTCATGAAATCCGATACCGTGGAAGGCGGCCGTGTGGCTGCCGCGGTGCAGCTGCAGGCCCTTGCGCATCCGGAGGTTGCTTTCCGCTTCCTGCGTGACGGCAAGGAGGTCCTGTCCACTCCCGGCACCGGTGATCTGGAGGCCGCCGTCTACTGCGTCTACGGAAGAGATTCCGCCAAGATGATCCAGGTGGATGCCAAGTGGGAAAACTACCGCCTCACCGGCTACATTTCCAAGCCCACTGATGCCCGCCCCAGCCGCTCTTTACAGACCTTCTTTGTCAATGACCGGCCTGTCCGTTCCCGGCTGCTGATCGCAGCGCTGGAGGAGGCCTATCGCAACCAGATCATGGTTGGAAAATTCCCCGCCTGTGTGCTGCATCTGACGGTGCCTGCTACCGCAGTGGATGTCAATGTGCATCCCGCCAAGACGGAGGTAAAATTCCTGTCAGAAAAGTCCGTCTTCGATTGCGTGCATTACAGTGTGCTGGGCGCACTGAATAAAACTCCCGACAGACCCAATGTGCAGTTCAAGCCCGCACCTGCGCCCCAGCCCGCTCCAAAGACGGCTGCCGCCCCCGCACCGAAGCAGGAAAGCTTCTTCCGCACCATGACCGCCGAGGAATACCGGAATTTCTCTTCCACGGTTCAATCTGCTCCTCAGCCCCAGAAGGCCGCGGCAACCGCCACCGTCCATGCAGTGGAGCGCCAGCAGCATCTCAATATGCGCGAGCAGATCTTCACCCCTCAACCCACCAGACTGCCGGAACTTCCGGAGCTGCCGCCGCTGCCCCCTGCTCCCCAACCTGCACCTGTGCCGGCGGCGCAGGAGAGCCCCAGCCCCGAGCCGGAGCAGGCGGAGCTTCCCATGCCCCAGCAGATCCCCTGGCGCTTCGTAGGTGAGTTGTATAACAGCTATGTGCTGGTAGAGCAGGGCGAGGAAGCCTTCCTTATTGACAAGCACGCCGCCCATGAGCGAATCCTTTTCGAGAAACTGAAGGCCCACCAGGAGCGTATCAGCTCCCAACTGCTGCTGACTCCCATTCCCGTACGGCTCAGCGCGGAATATGCCGCCGAGCTTCTTGGCAACACGGACCTGCTGGATGAGCTGGGCTTTGAGGTGGATGAATTCGGCGACAATACCGTCCTTTTACGCCAGATCCCCATGGATCTTTCCCCCGAAGATGCGGCAGAAGCCGCGGAAAACCTGGCAGCGGATCTGATCCGTGGCCGCCGGGAGCGGAAAGACACTGTCCGGGATGAGCTGCTGCACACTGTGGCCTGCAAGGCCGCCATCAAGGCCGGCTGGCATACAGACGAAGCGGAGCTGATGGCACTGGTGAAGCAGGTCATGAGCAATGATGAGCTGAAATACTGTCCCCACGGCCGCCCCATCTGCATTACTCTAAGCAAAAAGCAGCTGGAAAAGCAGTTTAAGCGCGCCTGAGAACCGGAGGTAGTTATGAAGAAGCTTAAGGAAATCTGGCAGCAGCGAACCTGGTATGAGAATGCTGCTTCCATTGTCGGCATTCCCTGCTCTCTGGCAGTGGTGATCCTGGCCGTCCTGCAGCTTGCCGGTGTTTGGGAAAATGCTGCCTATGTATACATGCCCCTGACAGGCATCGTACTGTTGACCCAGGCGGTACAAAATTGGCGCAAGCAGCGTAGTGTAGCGATCTTCAGCCTGTGTACCGCCGCATTCATTCTGGCAGTTGCGGTGTTCATTCTGACAAGCCCCCTGTGAGGTAGCTTTCATGAATAAGATCATTTGCATCGCAGGCCCCACCGCTTCCGGCAAGACTGCCCTGGCGGTGGAACTGGCGAAGGAACTGAATGGTGAAGTAGTGTCCT
>JBGVJN010000073.1:0-6602 GCA_045129455.1 Faecousia sp.
CGATTATCAGCACAAAAAGAAGGATTGCACCTCCTTGATCCATGCCATTGCCCAAGGTATCCGCCAGACCGATACGGGCGATCATTTGGTGACCTTCCATCCCGCAGGCAATGCTCTGATGGATCCGCAACCGCAATTCACCTCTGCGGGCTATCCGGGCGTGGAGGAGTATGTGGATTTCCACGGCGCGCAGTCCGGCCACGGTCTGTGCGGCTATCAAAGCTACCTTCTGCTGCGGTATCTGCGCCAGCAAAGCCATAAGCCATACCTGGATCTGGAGGCGCGGTACGAGAATCACAGTGTATACTGGCGCTGCCATCAGTATCGGTTCGACCCGGCGGATCTGCGCCAGGTGTTTTACCAGAATGTGCTGGAGGGTGCCTGCGGGCAAACCTACGGCCATGCCAGCATTTTTGCCTTCTCTGATCCTCCGGACGATCTGGGCTCCTATGGCTTCTATCTGCAGGATATGCCCTCCCCCGGTTGGAAGGAGGCTCTGTACGCCGACGGTGCCCGTCAGCTGGGGATCTTGAAGCAGCTGCGTCTTTCCCGGCCCTATGAAGAATTCCGCCCGGCTCCCGAGTTGGTGGAAAGCGATGATCAGGTAACATTGGGGCATATCAGTGCCGGCCGCGGTGAGAAATACGCCTTCGTTTACGCACCCCTGGGACAGAACTTCAAAGTGCATTGCGCCCAGCTGGGCGGCAAGCTGCTCCGGGCTACCTGGCTGGATCCCCGTACCGGCGAGCAGCAGCAGTTCGCTGCGGTCCCCCCTGCGGATACTCTGTTCGTACCGCCGAGTGCCGGCAAGGGCAACGATTGGCTGCTGATTCTGGATGTTTGGCCGGAATAATCCGCCTGCGTTTCCCGGCGTCTTTTGCCGCAAACGGTGTTTTTTTGCATTTTCCCCTTGCATTATTCCACAAGGGGTAGTATAATGTCCACAGGTATTGGAATCGGAGGCATTTTTATGGCCAACATCACCTTCGCTGCACAGTTTTACTTTAGCTACTATTACTTTTTCAGCTTCAAAAAGTAATAGCGATTTGTGCTGCAAGGATTATTCCAAAGCCTTCACCGTAATTCTTACACGCCGCACAGGGATCGCTTCTGTGCGGCGTTATTTTTGTTAGGAGTTGTTAGTTATGATCGCGATCCTGAAACACGGCACCACCCCCGAGCAGACCGAACATCTGGTGGCATGGCTGCGACATATGCATATGGATGTCCATATCTCTCACGGCCAGGAGGTCACCATTCTGGGTCTCATCGGCGATACCAGCCGGGTGGACATGGAGCTGCTGAACAGCCTGGAGATCGTAGAGACCGTCAAGCGTGTGTCCGAGCCTTTCAAGCAGGCCAACCGGAAGTTTCATCCCGCGGACACCATCGTCCAGGCAGGCAATGTCAAGATCGGCGGCGGCTATTTTGCCATGATCGCCGGCCCCTGCTCCATTGAGACCGAGGATCAGATCATCCAGGTAGCCCAGGCGGTGAAGGATGCCGGCGCAGACATCCTCCGGGGCGGCGCTTTCAAGCCCCGCACCTCTCCCTATGCCTTCCAGGGACTGAAGGACGAGGGTATCCGTCTGCTGCTGAAGGCCAAGGAGGTCACCGGTCTTCCCATCATCACGGAGATCATGAATATCCGCGCGCTGGATCTGTTTGCGGATGTGGATATCATCCAGGTGGGTGCCCGAAACATGCAGAATTTTGACCTTCTGCAGGAGCTGGGAAAGACCGATAAGCCCATTCTTCTCAAGCGTGGCCTTGCCAATACTCTGCAGGAGCTTCTCATGAGTGCTGAATACATCATGAGCGAGGGCAACGAAAATGTGATCCTTTGCGAGCGTGGTATCCGCAGCTTTGAGACATACACCCGCAATACTCTGGATCTTTCCGCCATCCCCGTCCTGCGGGAGTTGACCCACCTGCCTGTGATCGTGGATCCCAGCCATGCCACCGGCAAGGCCCGCCTGGTGCCTCCCATGGCCGCCGCAGCGGCTGCTGCCGGCGCTGACGGCATCATGGTGGAGGTTCACAACAATCCCGCCTGCGCCCTGTGTGACGGCGCACAGAGCCTCACTCCCGATCAATTCGCGGAACTGAACCATCGGGTCCAGCAGATCCGGGAGGTCATGCGATGAAGGTAGGCATCCTGGGTCTGGGTCTGATCGGCGGATCTATGGCAAGAGCCTTCTCCAAGGCCGGCCACACCGTATATGCCGCCGATACCGACGAGACGATTTTGTCTTTCGCCCAGTTATCCGGCGCTGTCAGCGGGGAGATGAACAGCAGCAATATCGGTCTGTGCGACCTTCTGCTGCTGGCCATCTATCCGGAGGGCAGCGCACGATGGCTGGAGGAGAATGCCCATCTGGTTTCTCCCAATGCCCTGGTCATGGATCTTTGCGGCATCAAGGAAGAGATCTGCCGTCGCTGCTTCCCCCTGGCTGAGCGGTACGGTTTTACCTTTGTGGGCGGCCATCCTATGGCTGGCTCCCATTTTTCCGGCTTTAAGTACAGCCGCTCCAACCTGTTTCAGGGAGCGCCCATGGTGCTGGTACCTCCCAGATTTGACGATATCATGCTACTGCAGCGGGTAAAGGATGCCCTGGCACCGTGCAATTTCGGCGCATTTTCCGTATG
Organism: Faecousia sp.; assembly: GCA_045129455.1. Lineage (GTDB taxonomy): Bacteria > Bacillota > Clostridia > Oscillospirales > Oscillospiraceae > Faecousia. The sequence continues at coordinate 2,650 of JBGVJN010000073.1, forward strand.
TACCGCCCAGGAGCATGACCGGCTCATCGCCTTCACTTCCCAGATGCCCCATGTACTGAGCAATGCCTACATCAAGTCCCCCACCGCCCTTTCCCACAGAGGCTTCTCCGCCGGCAGCTACAAGGATCTGACCCGGGTAGCCTGGCTGAACGCACCCATGTGGGCAGAGCTTTGCATGGAAAACCGGGAAAATATGCTCTATGAGCTGGACACCTACATCCGTAGCCTGGAAGCTTACCGTGCCGCGCTGCAGGCGCAGGATATGGCTGCATTGACCGCCCTTCTGGAGGAAGGACGCAGACGCAAGGAGGAAGTTGACGGATGAAGACCATTGAAGTCAGCGCATCCGGGAGCTATCAAGTGAAGATCGGCTCCGGCCTGCTTTCCACCCTCGGTGTGCAGGTGGCCGGGATCTGCAGATCCGGCACCGCTGCCATCGTCAGCGACAGTAATGTGTGGCCCCTTTATGGTAAAATCGCCACGGAAAGTCTGGAAAATGCCGGTTTTCGTGTGGTAAGCTTCGTTTTTTTCGCAGGAGAAGAGAGCAAAAACGGTCAGACCTATTTGGAGCTTTTGAATTTCCTGGCAAGCAGACAAATGACCCGCTCCGATTGCCTCATCGCCCTGGGCGGCGGTGTGGTAGGCGACCTGACAGGCTTTGCCGCAGCTACCTACCTGCGGGGCATCGCCTACATCCAGGTCCCCACTACCCTTCTGGCTGCGGTGGACTCCTCCGTGGGCGGCAAGACCGCCATCGACCTGCCCGCAGGCAAAAATCTTGCCGGCGCTTTCTATCAGCCCCGGCTGGTCCTGTGCGACACCGATACCCTCACCACCCTGCCGGAGGAGATCTTCCGGGATGGCTGCGCCGAAGTCATCAAGTACGGCGTACTTTATGATCCTCAGCTATTTTCTCAGCTGATGCTCAGCGGCCCGGACTTTGACCGGGAAAGCGTCATCGCCCGATGCGTGGAGCTGAAGCGGGATGTGGTCGCCATGGACGAATTTGACAACGGACTTCGCCAGAAGCTGAATCTGGGGCATACCGTTGGACACGGTATCGAAGGGCACAGTAATTTCACCGTTTCTCACGGCCGGGCCGTTGCCATGGGCATGGCCATCGTGGCCAGAGCCGCCGCTGCCGGCGGCCTGTGCAGCCAAGCCGATGCCGATGCCATCGTGCAGATCCTGGAGCGATTCCATCTGCCCACCGGTACAGATTGCGCCGCGGAAGATATTTACCGCTGCGCGCTTTCTGACAAAAAGCGTTCCGGCGGCAAGGTAAATCTAATTGTTCCCAGAGCCGTGGGCCAATGCGATATCCTCCCCACACCTGTGGAGGAGCTGAAATCTTTTATTGAAGCAGGACTTTGATATGGACATTACCATTTTCCCGGGAAGGCTGCAAGGCACAGCTGCGGCGATCCCATCAAAATCCCAGGCACATCGGCTGCTGATCTGCGCCGCTTTTTCCAAAGAGCAGACGGTGCTTCATTGCCCCGATACCAACCGGGATATTGAAGCTACCGCCGATTGCCTGCGTGCCTTGGGTGCGAAAATCCTGCGCACCGAGGACGGCTATACCGTCATACCCGGGAAACAGCTGCCCGAAAAAGCGCTGCTAAACTGCTGCGAGAGCGGCTCGACCCTGCGGTTTATGCTGCCCATCGTGGGCGCATTGGGGGTGGATGCCACATTCCAAATGGAAGGCCGGCTTCCTCAGCGCCCCCTGTCCCCCCTTTGGGAAGAGCTGGAGCGGATGGGCTGCACCCTTACCCGTCCCACAGAGTCTACCATCCGGTGCTGCGGAAAGCTCCGTTCGGGAGCATACACCATCGCCGGCAATGTATCCAGCCAGTTTATCACCGGGCTTTTGTTTGCCCTGGAGCTGATGGGCGGCAGCACGCTGACGGTGACCGGCAAGGTAGAATCCGTCCCCTATATCGAAATGACGAAGGCCGCATTGGGGCTTTTCCCCGGCTTCCAGTCCCCCGGTACAGTGACCGTGGAGGGAGATTGGAGCAACAGCGCTTTCTTCCTGGCTGCCCGGGTCCTGGGCAGCGATGTGCAAGTCACAGGACTTGACGAAGCATCCTGTCAAGGCGACAGAGCCGCTGCCGACTTGCTGCCTGCGCTAAAGGGTCACTGCACCATCAGCGCAGCGGATATTCCCGATCTGGTGCCCATTCTGGCGGTGGTCGCCGCTGCCAATCAAGGCGCCGTATTTACACACATCCAGCGTCTGCGGCTGAAGGAATCCGACCGGGTCGCTTCCGTGATCGCCATGGTAGAAGCCCTCGGCGGCAAAGCAGAGGCCACCGAAGACAGCCTCACCGTCTACGGCACCGGCCTAACCGGCGGCACTGTCCAAAGCTGCAACGATCACCGGATCGCCATGGCTGCCGCCATCGCGGCCACCGTCTGCACCCATCCCGTCACCATTCTGGACGCCCAATGCGTCAATAAATCCTACCCCCACTTCTGGGCGGAATACCGCCGGTTAGGAGGAAACTATGAGCAGCACTTACGGTGAAAACTTAAAGCTTTCCATTTTCGGACAATCCCACGGGCCTGCCATCGGCATGACTCTGGACGGGATACCGGCAGGTCTTCCTGTGGATACGGAAAAGCTGCAGGAATTCCTGAATCGCCGCGCACCGGGTCAAAACGACTGGTCCACTCCCCGCAAGGAAGAGGATGTACCGGAATTCTTATCCGGCATTGTTGACGGCTTTACCTGCGGCGCTCCCATCGCCGCCGTGATCCGCAACACCAATACCCGCTCCGGGGATTACAACCACCTAAAGGACTGCCCCCGACCCGGCCATGGGGACTACACCGCCCAGATCAAGTACGGCGGCTTCCAGGATGCTGCCGGCGGCGGCCATTTTTCCGGCCGGCTGACAGCACCGCTGTGTATCGCCGGCGGTCTGTGTAAGCAGTGGCTGGAGGAGCTGGGTATCCGTATCGGCGCTCATGTCGTGCAGATCGGCGCGGAAACAGCTGAAGGCTTCGACCCTTGCGATCCCCAGCTGGATCAGGTGGGACAGATCTTCCCTACTCTTCGGGGCGAAGACGCGGAGAGCTTCCAGGCGCAGATCGCCGCCGCCCGCAGCCGTGGTGACAGCGTCGGCGGCAGGATCCAGTGCGCCATCACCGGTCTGCCCGCCGGCTTGGGTGAGCCCATGTTCGGCGGTGTGGAAAGCAAGATCGCCCAGATCGTTTACGGAATCCCCGCCGTGAAGAATATCGGCTTCGGCTTGGGTGACGGCTTCGCAAGCGCCTGCGGCAGCGAGAGTAACGACCCGTTTACCGTCTGTGACGGCACCGTGAAAACCGTCACAAACCACTGTGGCGGCATCCTGGGCGGCATCACCACCGGCATGAGTGTGATCTTTGATGTCACCATCAAGCCTACGCCGTCCATCACCACGCCGCAGCAGACGGTGAATTTAAAAACCGGCGAAATCACCAGTATCGAAGTCAAGGGTCGCCATGATCCCTGCATCGTACCCCGGGCAGTTCCGGTGGTGGAGGCCGCAGCAGCCATCGCTATCTACGATCTTATTTTGGGCAACACCCAGACAAGCAGGAGGAGATAAACTATGGAGCTTCAGGAATTGAGAGGCCGGATCGACCAGATCGACGATCAGTTGGTCAAGCTCTTTGCTCAGCGGATGGATGTGGCTGCCCAGATCGCGGACTACAAAAAGGCAGAAAACTTACCCATTTTCGTCCCTGCCCGTGAACGGGAAAAGCTGGTGGATGTGGCACAAAAGGCAGGCCCCGAGATGGAAAATTACACCCGGGTACTGTACTCCATGCTTTTCGAGCTGAGCCGCAGCTATCAGAGCAAGCGCAATAATATCGATTCCCCCCTGTACAAGAAGATCACGAATGCTATCGAGAACACCCCCAAGCTGCTGACCCAGACCCCCATGGTGGCCTGCCAG
>JBGVJN010000074.1:0-12434 GCA_045129455.1 Faecousia sp.
TTGAGATTTATTACAGCTTTGTCGGCAAGATTGACTTGCCCGAATAACCGCCCGACCTATCCGACACAATGGCCAAGTGTCGGATAGGAACGGCAAAATTTTTTGCACTTCTATTGCTTCTTTATCACACATAAGCAAAGATGCCGGGTTGCCAGTTCAAGCTGGAAAAGGGTCAGGCAGAAGGTGATCGCCCCATGGTACTGACCGATGCCATCCAGGTCATTGAGTGCACCTGGGTCCGGGAGCTGGACGGCGCTGAAAATGACCAGGCAGGCATCACCACCGGCTATGAGCCTCCCTACCACGATTTCAACGGCATCACCTCCAAGTTCGGCGCTCACTTCATTCTGAAGGTGGACAAAATCCTCATGAAGAAGAAGTACTCCGATGCCATTATCAACGGCGTTCGTGCCAAGGATTTCCCCAACCTGCCCGTGGACTACGGTTACCGTGACAGCAAGAACTTCTGGTTCCACCGGAAGACCCGTATGCGCGCTGAGCTGCTGCCGATGCGCAAGCAGAGTCTGGATTCCGTCCGTTATGCCGCTGACCGTGCCGATGACAAGGTCAAGTTCACCGATGACGCTTTGGAGACCATCCTCAATGTACCCCGTGTGTTCCTTCCCCTGGTGCTGAAGGGCTGCGTGGAATGGGCCAGAGAGAACAACTGCGAGCTGATCACTGCCGCAGAGATGAAGATCATCAACGACAAGCGCGCCAAGGAAAAGAATAAGAAATAAGGAGTTTTTACATCATGGTACTTCCCCTGAATTTCTGGATCCTGTTCGGCATCTGCATGCTGGTCAGCTCCATCGGTTTTAAGAATTATGTTTGGTTCATCTCCCTGGGTTATGGCTTCTCCATCGCCGCGCAGGGTGTGGCCATGCTCATTATGTACGGCCAGGGCCTGACCCTGGGCACGATCATCACCTGCGTACTGTTCATCCTCTACGGTCTGCGCCTGGGCGGCTACCTTGCCATCCGTGAGTTCGGCGGCAGCGCCTACAAGAAGAACATGAAGGGCGAGATCAAGGACGGCAAGACTGTTCCCTTCGGTGTAAAGATCGCCATCTGGACCACCTGCGCTGTGCTGTATGTCACCCAGGTGTCCGGTGTGTTCTACCGCCTGCTCAATGCCGCGCAGGATAATGCCTTTGTGTTCATCGGTGCCGCGGTGATGCTGATGGGCGTTTCTCTGGAGACCGCCGCGGACATTCAGAAGAACAACGCCAAGAAGATCAACCCCCGCCGCTTTGTGGACACCGGCCTGTACCGCATTGTCCGCTGCCCCAACTACTTAGGTGAGATGATCTTCTGGACCGGCGTTCTGATCTCCGGCATCGGCGCGGTTTCCGGCTGGCAGTGGCTGGTGGTCGTGATCGGTTACATCGGCATCATCTTCGTTATGTTCAGCGGCGCCCGCCGTCTGGAGATCCGCCAGAACAAGAACTACGGCGCGGATCCCGAATATCAGAAGTATGTGAAGACCGTGCCGATCCTGCTGCCCTTCATTCCTCTGTACAGCGTGGAAAAGCACAAGTGGCTGGTAGCTTAATGTAAATAAAGGGCCATCGCGAGATGGCCCTTTTCTCAAAAGGAGAGATCGTTATGTATAACTTTACTGTCCCCATGGCGCTGATGGACTTTGTGCCGGTGATCTTCTTCGGCGTTACCGCCGTACTGCTGCTGCGGGATCTTTACAACAAGATGTTCAAGGGTGCTTATGCGCTGCTGGCAGCAGGCTCTGTCAATGTATTTCTGGCAGGCTTCTGCAAAGCGCTTTGGAAGCTGCTATACGCGGCAAATATTTGCAATTTCGTGGCACTGGAAGAGATGTTCATGCCCGTCAATTCTCTGGGCCTTTTGTTTGTAGGACTCAGCCTGGTCGGCATGTTGTGCCGGAAGAAATAAGCGGTATGCTCTCGGTTGCGCCCCCTGTTTTTGCCAGCTCTATGCCCTTTATTATGATGATGGTGGTCGGCTTGGGCGGTATGTGCGCTGCCTTAAGCATTCTGTCGGCAAAGATGAAGAAGGGTCTTGTGATGATCCTGTTCATCCTTTCCTTTGTCTGTGCCATGGCCATGGGCTATATGTCCAGCCAGGACTCCACACAAAGCTGGGTCAACTGGGTGGAACAGAGCATCAACACCGTTTCCCAGCTGTGTCTGATGCTGGGCGTCATTGCTCTGCACAGAGCCGGCATGAAGGATTGGACCTGGGAGAACTGAACGACAACCCGTGAATAAAGTACCGCCCCTGCTCGGAAGAACAGGGGCGGTGTTTTAGTTCTCAGCCCAGGCCTTGCAGGTGGCGACGGTCTTCTGGGGGCTATGAGCCCACTCGTCAGCACCGATGTTACGGCATGCCTCCGCGGACACGGGAGCGCCGCCGATGATCACCTTGCAGTCCAGACCCGCAGCCTTGATGGCTTCGACGGTTGCCTTCATGGAGTCCAGAGCCAGCGTCAGCACGCCGGACAGAGCCACGATCTTGATCCCCTCTGTCTTTGCCGTTTCTACCACCTTTTCAGCAGGGCAATCAATACCCAGATCCAGAACCTCGAAGCCATTGGCCTCCAGCATGGAACGGACGATATTCTTGCCGATGTCGTGCAGGTCATCCTTCACGGTGCAAAGGATCATGCGGGTCTTGGGGCCGGCAGCATCGCCGGAGACCAGAGCGTCCTTCAGGATCTCCACCGCGTCGGTCATCAGCTCACCGGCGTAGATCAGATCGCCCACGAAGTACTCGCCTTCCTCAAACAGCTTGCCCACGGTATCCATGCCCTTCTGGCAGGCATCCATGGCTTTGTTGGCATCCGCGCCGCCCTCGGCCATCACGGCCTCCAGCAGCTCCTTGACAGTATCCTCATCCAGCTCGCCCATCGCGGCGGCCAGCGCTTCAAAATCGATCATATGTAATTTCTCCCTTTCATTTCTTCTGTCCGAACTTACCCTGGCGGTAGGCCCGGTTGTACTTTCTGCCGCCCTTGTCCTTCATACGCAGAGCCTCGCAGGCGAAGATGGTACCCATCATATCCTGGCTGCAGGGGTCCATAATGGCGCTGTCCAGCCCGGCGGCGATGGCATAGGCCATGCAGTTCATATTCACATACTTCCGGGCGGGCATCTCAAAGCTGATATTGCTGATGGCGCCGGTGACCTTTACCTCAGGGGCATAGGCGTGGATACTTTCGATGCAGTAAACGAAATCGCTCATAGCGGTGGGCATGGTAGCCAGGGCCATGACACACGGATCGATATGCAGCTGAGAAAGCCGCACGCCGTACTTGTCCGCCTTGTCGATGATCCGCTTGGCGATCTCCACCTTCTTTACAGGATCGGCAGGGATGCCGTCCCGGTCGCAGGTCAGACCCACCACTTCCCAGGGCGTACCCGCGATGAGGGGGAAGATGGTTTCGCACTTGGTGCCTTCCTCGTTGACAGAATTGACCATGCCGGGCTTCTTTACATGGCCCTCCTCCAGGATCCGGGCCAGGAGCGCCGCATCGGGAGAGTCGATGCACAGGGGCACATCCGTCGCCCCCTGCATCAGCCCGATGAGCCAGACCATGGTCTCATATTCGATCTCCGTAGCGGTAGAGGGGGCGCAATCCAGGAAATCAGCGCCGGCATTGGCCTGGGCCAAAGTGCGCTCCACGATCAGCGCCTCATTTCTTTCCCCGATAGCCTGCTTGATAGAGGGGATGGCGCCGTTGATCTTTTCACCAATGATGATCATGCCGCAGCCTCCTTAGCCATCGGTAAGAATGGTCAGCAGCAGGCGCATCATCTTTTCCCGCATGGGGCCAAAGTACCAGGGCACCAGCTTCTTCATCAGCTTCCGGTAGCCTTCCGGATAGGACTTGAATTCATTCTTCATGGCTGCCACCTCACAGTTTGTAGCTGCTGACGAAATCGCAGACAGCCTTGTAGTTTTCACGGTTGGCATCATTGCGGTAGGAGAGCATCTTGCCCTCGCTGAGGATAAAGCCGCCGTCCTTGCCCAGCTCATCGCACAGGCGCTTGGTATAGGCGACGCACTCCTCGGGGGTGCCGTTTGCCAGCAGTTCGGTAGTCAGGCCGCCCATGATGCACACATTGGGAAGCGCCTCCCGCAGCTGGAAGGGATCGTCCTGCTCGATATGGAAGGTCAGCACGCCCTTGGGGTAATCCTTGAAATACTCCGCAAAGCGCAGGATGGAGCCTTCCGTGAAGATACGCACATTCATGCCCTTCTCCGCGTAGGCATCCAGCAGCTCCTTCATGTGAGGCCAGTAGAAGCGTTCGAACTGCTTCTTGTTCATCACATTGTGAGCAAGCATCAGCAAAGAAGTGTCGAAGCAGTACTTATAGTTGGGGCCCTTGCCGTTTTTGATCTTCTCGATGGTGGGCCGGATCCGCTCTTCATCCCAGCGATTGATGAAGGCCTCGATGGCATCGGGATTACGGCGCATGGCTACCGACAGCTGCTGGATGCCCAGCAGATTGCTGAACAGCTCCTCGATACCCAGAACGATGGCACCGCTCATGGGATTGTTGGGAGCCAGGGAGGGCAGGCCGTACTGCTTTCCGGTGATGCCGGCCATATGCAGGATGTACTTGGTGTAGCGCATGTACTCGGAGAAGGTCTTCTTCCACACATCGATGCCCTTCTCATCCCAGCTTGCGCCGTACTTCTTGGGCAGGATCACTTCCCAGGCGTACTTTGCCGGGTCGTCCAGATACTGCTGCAGGGTCTCCACGGTACAATGGGCATGGTCGTGGATTCCCACCACTTCTTCATTGTAATAGTAGTAGCCACCCTCACCGAAGGCCTCGGTGACGGTAAACTGATTGCGGATGCCCACATCCATCAATCCGTCCACCGGATAGCGGTCCAGGAACTTGACCACAGACTCCTCAAGAACATCAAAATTGGTCATGGCCTGATCCAGGGTATAGCCTGCGTCAAAGACCTTCCAGGTGACCACATTGGCAAAATGGGGGATCCGTTCAGTTTTCTTGAAATTGGCAGCATCACGATAAAGCTGCACACGGCTGGCTTTTAATTCTTTACTGTTCACAGGGCATTCTCCTCCTTTTATGAACATGTTCACTATAAGAATACCACCGTCGTTTTTTCTTGTCAATTGTTATCTGTCCGCCCCGAAAAAGATTGTATATTTCCACGATTCCCCCGAAAAAAACTTATGCTTTTTGTCCATGGAAACTCCGGGCAAAAGGTGCTATAATGGGAGCAATCTGTTTTGGGAGGAAACCGTATGGAAGGTTTTACTTTGGCGCTGGCGCTGGTGGATGCCATCCCCGTCATCGCTTTCGGCATCAGCATGGGGATCATCGGCAGCCGCTTTCCCCACCCCCTGTTTATCGTGGGCGCATCCTTAAGCATCCTGGCCGGCTGCTGCAAGGTAGCGTGGAAGCTGATCCTGGGCATCTCCAAAAAGGATATCCGCTGGCTGAACAAGCCCTTTGTGCCGCTGCAGGCCACGGGCTTTCTTGTGATGCTCATCTCCTTTATCCTGGGCTTTTCCCGGATCGATTGGAGCGGCGTGCTGGCCGGCATCACCGGGATCCCCAGCGTTCTGTTCTTCATCGCCTGGATCGGCCTGATGGGCTTCATGGGCTGGTATCGGAAGAATAAGTTCAAAAACGACGATGCCCATGCCAACTGGACCGCCCAGATCATCAATGCCGTGGGCCAGACCTGCCTGCTGCTGGGCATCCTCTTCGCCGGCTGATTCCATACGCAAAAAGCACCCGGATATCCGGGTGCTTTTATTACGCCTGCAGCGCCTCTATATTCAACCGGTGGACAAACCGGAAGCGTTTATCCAGGAAGCTGCCGAAGCGGCCGATCAGCCAGCCATTGATCAGCGTGCAGACCACCGTTCCCACGCCCACGCCCTGAAGCGTGCCGAAGAAAGCAAGGGACAGGCTCACCGCCGCCAGGCAGCTGACGCAGTCATAGGCCGTCTTTACCCTGCCGACGCTCCAGCCGTACCTTGCGGACAATTCCTTGATGATCAGCTCATACACCGCCGGAGGATAATGGGTGTGGATCAGAAGTGCAATGCCCGCCACGCAGGCAAGCTCCCCTGCCACATAGCAGATCAGCCGCACAGGAAAACTATCCGCCGGGATCCAGCCGGTCATCAGGACAAAACCATCCAGCAGCACTCCGTACAGCAGCGCCGTACCGAAGGACAGGAGATACTTGATGCGGAATTTCCTCAGCGTCAGACTCAGCGCCGCCAAAAGCACACCCTGGAGCAGGTACTCCGCCATACCAAAGCTGAAGGAAGGCCAAATTTCAGACATTTTCAAATATAGCACATATGCCGGGGCCACCGCCACGGACATGCCGAAATCACCAATACTCATCAGCGCCGTTCCCAGGGCCAGGATGGCGATCCCCAGGGCATAGGCCGCCTCCGTATAGAAGGTTTTTCTCATAAATTTTCCTCCTTAGAGCAAAAATGAGCTTTCGGCGTTTGATACAGAAACGCCGAAAGCTCGGAACATGAGTATATAATATCCTATTTCTTTTGTCAAGCCTTTCCCTGGCGGTCGCTGCTGCGCAGCACCGCCACAGTGGTCTTGACGGTACGAAGGCCAATATGTATTTTCAGCTTATTCATAATATCACGCCTCTCTTTCTACAGAGTATCATAACTTCCCCGTCCAGTCAAACGAAACCACGCAGGCTGCCGGATCTGAAAAATCCCCCTTGTATCCTTCGGGGTTATCTGCTATAATCGGACAGGAAAACATGGTAAAGGAGTTACCTCTATGCATATCACCAATGACATTCGCTACATCGGCGTTAACGATCATGAGATCGACCTGTTTGAGGGTCAGTACATCGTCCCCAACGGCATGGCCTACAATTCCTATGTGATCCTGGATGAGAAGGTGGCCGTCATGGACACCGTGGATGTGCGCTTCGCCCAGCAGTGGCTGCAGAATCTCCAGAATGCCCTGGCCGGCCGGCAGCCGGACTATCTGATCATCCAGCACATGGAGCCGGATCATTCCAGCAGCATCATGCTGTTCATGGAGAAGTATCCCCAGGCCGTGATCGTATCCAATGACAAGTCCTTCCCCATGATGCAGCAGTTCTTCGGTGAAGACTTCGCCGAGAAAAAGATCGCCGTGAAGAGCGGCGACACCCTCAGCCTGGGCGCGCATCAGCTGACCTTTGTGGCAGCGCCCATGGTCCACTGGCCCGAAGTCATCGTCACCTATGATGCCACCGACAAGGTCCTGTTCTCCGCTGACGGCTTTGGCAAGTTCGGCGCTCTGGATGCAGAGGAAGACTGGGCCTGCGAAGCCCGCCGCTACTACATCGGCATCGTGGGCAAGTACGGCATGCAGGTGCAGAAGCTGCTGAAGGTGGCCGCTACTCTGGACATTCAGACCATCTGCCCCCTCCATGGCCCCGTACTCACCGAAAATCTGGGCTATTACATCAATCTGTACGACATCTGGTCTTCCTACCGTCCCGAGGAGGAGGGCATCGTCATCGCCTACACCTCCGTCTACGGCAACACCGCCAAGGCCGTTCGCAAGTTGGCTGCCATGCTGGAAGAGCGCGGCTGCAAGGTCACCGTGAACGATCTGGCCCGGTGCGATATGGCCGAAGCCGTGGAGGATGCCTTCCGCTACAGCAAGCTGGTGCTGGCTACCACCACCTACAATGCGGAGATCTTCCCCTTCATGCGGGAGTTCATCCATCACCTCACCGAGCGCAGCTACCAGAACCGCACTGTTGCCTTCATCGAGAACGGCACCTGGGCTCCCACCGCCAAGCGGGTCATGGAGAATATGCTCGCCGGCAGCAAGCAGCTGACCTATGCTGAGAATTCCGTGACCATCCGTTCCTCCCTCAATGCCGAGAGCGAAGCCGCCCTGGCAGCCCTGGCACAGGAACTGAGCAAATAATCCAAAGGAGTTCCCCATGAACATCGTTGGCCTGCAAAAAATGACCCTGCTGGACTATCCCGGCAAGGTGGCCTGCACCGTTTTTCTGGGCGGCTGCAATTTCCGCTGCCCCTTCTGCCACAACAGTGAGCTGCTGGAGGCCGACACTCCCAGCTACATGGAGCCGGAGGCGCTGCTGACCTTCCTTCAGAAGCGGCAGGGGATCCTGGATGGAGTGTGCATCACCGGCGGCGAGCCTACCCTGCAGAAGGATCTGCCTCAGCTGCTGCGGAGCATCAAGGCGCTGGGCTACCCCATCAAGCTGGATACCAACGGCTGCCGCCCCCAGATGCTGCGTCAGCTGGTGAGCGACGGACTTGTGGATTATGTGGCCATGGACATCAAGAATTCCCCGGAGCGCTACGGCCTCACCGTGGGTCTGGAAAAGCCGGATCTGCGCGCAATGGAGGAGAGCATCCGCTTCCTTCTCAGCGGCGCTGTGGACTACGAGCTGCGCACCACGGTAGTGCTGCCGCTGCACACGGAGGCGTCTGTTTTCCAAATGGGGCAGTGGCTGTATTCTCTCAACGGCGGCGAAAAGATCCCCCGGCTGTATCTGCAGCCCTTTGTGGACAGAGATACCGTCCCCGTGGCCGGGCTATCCGCTCCCGACGCTTCTGAGCTTGATACTTTTGTATCCAAATTGACACCTTTTGTAGCATTCGTCAAAGTTCGTGGAATTTGAACAAATACTACATCTTGTGTTTGTTGTTATTTTTATCACACAATATGTTGACATTCAATTTCTTTTGAGATATAATGCAGGCGATGCGCTCTCACCGGACCGGGAGCTGCATCGCCTGAATTTATATTTTACAAAAGGGGGATACATATATGTACCGTGTAGCGAAAAGAGACGGTTCTTCCGTAGAATTTGAACTGTCCAAGATCAGTGCCGCAATGGTCAAGGCCTTTGAGGCAGTGAATCGCCACCATCATCCCACCGTGATCAATATGCTGGCTTTGCAGGTAACTGCAGACTTTGAAAAGGAAATCAAAGACGGCGTGATCTCCGTGGAACAGATTCAGGACAGCGTGGAAAGAGTGCTGTCCGACGCAGGCTATGCCGATGTGGCCAAGGCCTACATTCTCTACCGCAAGCAGCGTGAGAAGATCCGCAATGTCAACTCCGCCCTGCTCAACTACAAGGATCTGGTGGACAACTACCTGCAGATCAACGACTGGCGCGTGAAGGAAAACTCCACCGTGACCTACTCCGTGGGCGGTCTGATCCTGTCCAACTCCGGCGCGATCACCGCCAACTACTGGCTCAGCGAAATCTACGACGAAGAGATCGCCAACGCCCACCGTACCGCCGCGCTGCATCTGCACGACCTGAGCATGCTCACCGGCTACTGCGCAGGCTGGAGCCTGAAGCAGCTGATCCAGGAGGGTCTGGGCGGCGTGGTCGGCAAGATCACCTCTTCTCCCGCCAGCCACCTGTCCACTCTGTGCAACCAGATGGTCAACTTCCTGGGCATCATGCAGAACGAATGGGCCGGCGCACAGGCCTTCTCCTCCTTCGACACCTACCTTGCCCCCTTCGTTAAGGTGGACAATCTGAGCCAGAAGGAAGTCAAGCAGTGCGTGCAGTCCTTCATCTACGGTGTGAATACTCCTTCCCGCTGGGGCACCCAGGCTCCCTTCTCCAACATCACTCTGGACTGGACCGTTCCCGCGGACCTGAAGGATATGCCTGCCATCGTAGGCGGCAAGGAGATGGACTTCACCTACGGCGATTGCAAGAAGGAAATGGACATGGTCAACAAGGCCTTCATCGAGATCATGATCGAGGGTGACGCCAACGGCCGTGGCTTCCAGTATCCCATCCCCACCTATTCCATCACCCGTGACTTTGACTGGAGCGAGACCGAGAACAACAAGCTCCTGTTTGAGATGACCGCCAAGTACGGCACTCCCTACTTCTCCAACTACATCAACTCCGATATGGAGCCTTCCGATGTCCGCTCCATGTGCTGCCGTCTGCGTCTGGACCTGCGTGAGCTGCGCAAGAAGTCCGGCGGCTTCTTCGGCTCCGGCGAGTCCACCGGCTCTATCGGCGTCGTTACCATCAACCTGCCCCGCATTGCTTATCTGGCTGAGGATGAGGCTGACTTCTATGCCCGTCTGGACAAGCTGATGGATATCGCCGCCCGCAGCCTGAAGGCGAAGCGTACTGTCATCACCCAGCTGCTGGAGAATGGCCTGTATCCCTACACCAAGCGTTACCTGGGCACCTTCAACAACCACTTCTCCACCATCGGCCTCATCGGCATGAACGAGGTGGGCCTCAACGCCAAGTGGATCCGTGCGGATCTGACTCACGAGAAGACCCAGAAGTTTGCTGAGGAAGTGCTGGATCATATGCGTGAGCGTCTGTCTGATTACCAGGAGATGTACGGCGACCTGTACAACCTGGAGGCTACTCCCGCTGAGTCCACCACCTACCGCTTCGCCAAGCACGACAAGGAGAAGTACCCCGGCATCATCACCGCCAACGAGAACGGCACTCCCTACTACACCAACTCCTCCCACCTGCCCGTGGACTACACTGAGGATATCTTCACCGCTCTGGAGATCCAGGACGAGCTACAGACCCGCTACACCTCCGGCACCGTCTTCCACGCCTTCCTTGGCGAGAAGCTGCCCGACTGGAAGGCCGCCGCTTCCCTGGTCCGTAAGATCGCTGAGAACCACAAGCTGCCCTACTACACCATGTCCCCCACCTATTCTGTGTGCGCTGATCATGGCTATCTGGCAGGCGAGCAGGGCACCTGCCCCCACTGCGGCAAGAAAACCGAGGTCTACAGCCGTATCACCGGCTACTACCGTCCCGTGCAGAACTGGAACGATGGCAAGAGCCAGGAGTTCAAGGACCGCAAGGTGTACAACATCGGCACCTCCGTGCTGAAGAAGCAGGCACCTGTGGTGGAAGCCGCTCCTGTTGCCGCTCCCGTTGTGGAAGAGCCCGTGCAGGAAGCCGTCTGCGGCAGCGCCAAGGTAATGCTGTTCTCCCGGGTCACCTGCCCCAACTGCCGTGTGGCTGAGACCATGCTGAACAAGGCCGGCGTCGCTTACGAGAAGCTGATCGCTGATGAGCATGCGGATCTGTGCCGCCAGTACGGTGTCAAGGGCGCTCCCACCCTGGTCATCACCGACGGTGAGCATCACCAGTGCATCTACAGCGTGCCGGAGATCAAGAAGTATCTGGCCAACTAAAAACCAAAAGGGCCGGGCAAACGCCCGGCCCTTGATACGCAAATTTCTGGAAAGAAGGATAATTATGTACGATATTATCGTTGTGGGCGGCGGCCCTGCAGGCCTGACCGCAGCCATCTATGCCCTGCGGGCAGGCAAATCCGTCCTGGTGATCGAAAAAGCCGGCTTCGGCGGCCAGATCGCCTTTTCTCCCAAGGTGGAGAACATCCCCGGCACCATCTCCATCAGCGGCAGCGCCTTTGCCGATCAGCTGACCGAGCAGGCCATGAACCTGGGCGCCGATGTGGAGCTGGAAAATGTGATCCGTGCTGAGTCCGAAAACGGCATCCATAAGGTATATACCGAGGAAGGCAGCGTCTACGAAGCCAAGGCTCTGATCCTGGCTGTGGGCGTGCATCACCGGATGCTGGGTCTGCCCGGCGAGCAGGAACTGGTGGGTAAGGGTCTTTCCTTCTGTGCGGTGTGCGACGGCGCCTTCTATGCGGGTATGGACACCGCCATGATCGGCGGCGGCAACTCCGCCATGCAGGAAGCACTGCTGCTTTCCGAGGTCTGCCGCAAGGTGACCATCGTGCAGAATCTGCCCTTCTTCACCGGCGAGCAGAAGCTGGCCGAGGCGCTGCGTGCCCGGGATAATGTCACCGTGCTGTTCAGCACTGTAGTTACCGGCTACGAGACCACCGACGGAAATCTCACCGGCCTGCAGCTGCGCAGCGAGGAGGATGGTTCTCAGCAGACCATCGCTGTGGACGGCGCATTCCTGGCCGTAGGCCTGGTGCCGGAAAACAGTGCCTTTGCCCATCTGGCCCAGCTGGATGACCGGGGCTACTTTGCCGCCGGCGAGGATTGCGCCACCGGCACGCCCGGTGTATTTGTGGCCGGCGACTGCCGCTGCAAGACCGTCCGCCAGGTGACCACCGCCGCCGCTGACGGCGCCATTGCCGCCACCAATGCCTGCCGGTATCTTGACCAATTGAACTGAATGCTATATCCGGCTGCCATGATGCAGCCGGATATTTTTTCTTCATTGACACTGTTTCTACCCTCCGTTATAATAAAAACAACGAATTCTGGCAATGGATATTCAGCAAGGAGGCTTTCTTGATGGATTTTAAAGTTTTAGCTGTAGGCGATGTGGTGGGAAATCCGGGCATGGATCGGATCCGCCGCAGCCTGCGGTATCTGAAGCGCACCACCGGTGCGGACTTTGTGGTGGTCAACGGAGAAAATGCC
>JBGVJN010000075.1:0-4068 GCA_045129455.1 Faecousia sp.
GATTGTCCTGCCCGACACCTTACAATCCCTCCATCACGGCTTGCGCCGTGCCACCCCCAGGCCCCTTTTGTCTGCTTCGCAGACATTTTCCCCGCTAACGGGGAAATCTACCCTTTGCACAAGGGAGGCTTTCGGGCGGTCAATGCTCGCCCCTACTGTCCACTGGTTGGAAAACGGCGCTGTAAATATAAATTTTCGCAATTTCCGGGGTAAATCTCGGAAAATTAGAAAATTATTATTGACCTTCTTGCATTTTTCGGTTATAATACCCCAGAATGACCCTTTATGGGCCGTGATTTTGTTTCGCTGCGGCCGGAATCCCGGCTGTCGAGCATATTGATTTAACAGGAGGTGTATCCAAAATGAAGCGTACCTACCAGCCCAGCCGTCGTCATCGTTCCAAGGTTCACGGTTTCCGTCAGAGAATGGCTACTTCCAACGGCCGCAAGGTTCTTGCCCGCCGCCGTGCAAAGGGCCGCAAGGTTCTGTCCGCCTGATCAGCAGCTTTCGGGTGAAATAAGCAGAGTATTATCGCTCAATGCGAAATGGGAGCTATAAGCGGGGCGACAGAATTCGCCCCGCTTCCATTTTATTTTAGGCATACTCTTGAAAAGCCCTGCCGCCCGTCGACAGATCTTTTCTTTAAGTATACCTGTTCTGGGGAAAATGTATGAAATATTCCAGCCCTCTGAAGCTTAACCACATATTTCAGCGGCTTTATCGCACCAACGGCTATGCCAACGGCATGCTCGTTCTCTACGCCCGGAAAAACCGGACTTCCACCAATCGGGTGGGCATCACCGTCAGCAAAAAGCTGGGTCATGCTGTGGTCCGCAATCGGGTCCGCCGCCGCCTTCGGGAGGTCTACCGGCTCAATGAAGACCGGATCGCTCCCGGCTGGGATATCGTCCTCGTTGCCCGCACCCGGGCCATCCACGAGAATTTTCAAAAACTCACCGACGGCTTTCTGCAGCTGGCAGAAAAAGCCGGCATTCTGAAATAACCCCAGCGCCACATACCTTCCCCCTGGGGGGAAGGTGCCCCCGACAAGGGGGCGGATGAGGGGAAATCGCGTATAGTGACCGCATATGCAAAACCTTTTGCATTTTGCCCCTCATCAGTCACAAAATCGGTTCCGAATTGCCGATTTTGTGCCAGCTTCCCCCGAGGGGGAAGCTATGTACCGTATTTTCACAGCAAACTGCGGATCGGCGCTTATGAAATCAGTAGGTGACCTTTATGAAAAAACTGTTCCTCTCTCTCATCCGCTTCTACCAGAAGCACATCTCTGCCAACACACCCCCTGTCTGCCGATTCCGGCCAACCTGCTCCGCCTACGCCTACGAAGCCATCAGTAAATACGGGGCCATCAAGGGCGGCTGGCTCGCGCTGAAGCGACTTTGCCGCTGCAATCCCTTCTACAAGGGCAACTGGTACGACCCCGTACCGTGAAAACACACGAAGGAGAAAATGTCAATGTTTCTTGCATTCAATCCCGCTGACATCATCACCGTTCCCTTCGGTTATCTGCTTTCCTGGCTGTATCAGCTGACCACCAACTACGGTCTGGCGCTGATCATCTTCGCGGTCATCGTGCAGCTGGTTCTGCTGCCCATCACCGCCAAGAGCAAGAAAAGCATGATGAAGATGTCCCGGCTGACTCCCAAGATCCAGGCCATCAAGGAAAAGTATGCCAACGATCAGCAGAAGCAGAACGAAGCCATCCAGAAGCTGCAGCAGGAAGAAGGCGCTACCATGGGCTGCGGCGGCTGCCTGTGGAGCTTTGTCCCCATGCTGATCCTGCTGCCCCTGTATCAGGTGGTGCGTCAGCCCCTGGTGTATCTGCTCCATGTGGATGTGGATACCGCCAACCAGATCATTGAGATCATCAAAGCTGCCGACGGCACCCTCTTTGGCAGCAACAACTACTATGACCAGATCGTCGCGGCCTCCAACATCGCCCAGCACGCCGCCGCCATCAAGGAAGCCATCCCCGCCATCAGCGAGGCTGCCCTGGAGGGCATCAACTTCGGCTTCCTGCAGATCGATCTGGGTACCATCCCCAACTTCAATGTATTCGCCTGGACGGCCTTCTCCTGGGCCAACATCGGCGCCTTCCTGATCCCCGTGATCTCCGCCGGCTCTCAGGTGCTGCAGATGTTCATCTCCCGCAAGATGAACAACTCCGTGGTCACCGACAAAAACGGCCTGCAGGATAAGGAGACCGCCGCAAAGTCCCAGGCTGATCAGTCCTCCAAGATGATGATGTGGATGATGCCCATCATGAGCCTTTGGATCGGCTTCACCGTCCCCGCCGCATTGAGCCTTTATTGGTTCGTTGGTGGTGTGGTGCGTACCGTGGAGGATATGATCCTGACCAAGCACTACCGCAAGATCTATGATGCGGAGGATGCCGAGCGTCTGAAGCGCCATCTGGAAGAGGAAGCTCTGGAAGCCGAGAAGGAGCGCATCCGTGCTGAGAAGCGGGCTGCCAACCCCGACGGCATCACCGAGAATACCAGCAAAAAGAAGCTGCAGAAGAAGCAGCAGGCAGCGGAAGAGGCTGCCAAGGCCGCCGCTAAGCGGGAGTACGACGCAAAGAAGGGTATCGTGGACGAGGACGCTCCCGAAAAGGAAGTTATGTCCGGCATCCCCAGCCGTCCTTACTGCAAGGGCCGCAACTACGACCCCAACCGCTACGGCCACGATTCTACGGAGGAATAATTCATGGAAAAAACCATCGTAACCACCGGAAAGACCATTGACCTGGCCATCGAAGCCGCTCTGACCCAGCTGGCTCTGGACCGGGACAGTGTTTCCGTCCAGGTGCTTGCCCAGGCGAAGCCCGGTTTTCTGGGCATCGGCGCTCAGCCTGCCAAGGTGCAGGTGACCTATGAAGCTCCCGATCCGGCACCGGAAGCTCCCAAGGTAGCCCTCAGCTCCGCCTCCCGCAGCAAGCCCAAGGCAAAGCCCGCGCCTCAGCCCAAGGCCGAAGAGCCCAAGGTCGAGAAGAAGGTCGAATCTCCCAAGGCTGAAAAGAAGCCCGAGCCTGTAAAGACCGAGAAGAAGCCCGAAAAGAAGGCAGAAAAGAAGCCTGCCGCTCCCAAGGCACCCGCCGAACCCAAGACCTATGCCCCCGCCGAGCCCGGCTCTGTGGAGGAGACGATCGAGGTGTTCCTGAAGGGTCTGCTGGAGCGTATGGATTCCGATGCCGTGCCCCACGCCTGGAAGGGTGAGGGCAATACTTACCATGTGGAATTCACCGGCTCCGATCTGGGCTACCTCATCGGCCGCCGCGGCGACACCCTGGATGCCCTGCAGCATCTGGCCAACTACACCATCAACCGTGGTGTGGAGGGTCACATCCGCATCAATGTGGATGCTGAGGAATACCGCCAGAAGCGGGAGGATTCCCTGCGCCGCTATGCCCGCAAGAAGGCACAGCAGGTGCTGAAGAACCGCCGCCGCACCACCCTGGAGCCCATGAACGCTTACGAGCGCCATGTGATCCACGCTGCCCTGCAGGATATGGACAATGTCACTACCCACTCCACCGGCACCGAGCCCAACCGCCGCGTGGTCATCGAATTTGTCCGCTAAGCTACGAAAGGACGCGCTTCATGCGCGTCCTTTTTTTTGCACCGCACCAAGATCATGTCATTGCGAGGGCCGACAGGCCCGTGGCAATCTCCCGGTACAATTGTACGGCCACATAGGCACCGATGTAGAGGCGACACCCTACCGGGAGATTCCCACGGACGGCATAGCCGTCCTCGGAATGACATATTTTTACCTTGGTGCGCCGACCCCGACGAACCAAAAAGGCCCCCTTGTGTAAAGGGGGCTGTCAGCCGAACAGGCTGACTGGGGGATTGTCCTGCCCAACACCTTACAATCCCTCCGTCACGGCTTGCGCCGTGCCACCTCCCTTTGCACAAGGGAGGCTTTCGGGCGGTCAATGACCGCCCCTACAAGGGCAACGCACCAAAGTCATGTCATTGCGAGGAGCGAAGCGACGTGGCAATCTCCCGGTACAATTGTGCGGCTACAGGGGTACCGGTGTAGAAG
>JBGVJN010000076.1:0-4416 GCA_045129455.1 Faecousia sp.
GTTTCGATTTCAGGACAGTTACGGATGAGGATATTCAGATTGTTGAGGACCTTATCAATAACCGCCCCAGGAAGTGTCTTGGTTGGAAAACTCCAGCCGAAATTTTAGAAGAATGTGTTGCACTTGGTTGACAATCTGCCCCTTTCTCGCTTACATACCCTTTCGACAGTCTGCGCCATGGCCTTATCAAGCTGATGGCTTTTCTTATGGGATTCACTTACCGGGACGGACCCGGAAGCGGAAGCAGATCTTTTTCTCTGCCAGCCGGTACTTCTTCTCCAGCTCCGGGCCGCAGGAATTGGAGCCAATGCCGGAGACCTTATAGTCGATGCGCAGGTGGGTCTTACCGTCGGCCACCAGCTCATCGGTATGCTCTGCCTTGGTCAGCGCGGCGGTGGAATATCTGGACACATTGATCTCCATATCCTCGGCACTGATTTCCAGATCACCGATGCGCAGCCACTTAACGGCGGTATGGTTGCCATGCTCCTGAGGACGCACATAGGGTACATATTCCCTACCTGCGCTGCTTTCATGCAGGCCGATGCTGCCCGCATGGCACAGATCCCGGTAGCTTTCCGCAGGGCCGTTGCCGTAGTAGGCAAAGTCCTCCGTCTGGCCGGGCAGCGTGAATTCGTAGCCCAGGCGAGGCAGCCAGATGGCATCGTCGCGGATATCGCCGGTCAGCTCCAGCCGGATCTGACCGTCCGCCAGGATCTGTACCCGCTGGGTAAACTTCAGCAGCGGCGCACGGGAAACACCGGACAGGGCACCATGGACGAGGATATCGCCGTCCTCCACCGTGCAATCGTAGATCTTGACAAAGGACTTGTCCAGATTTTCACCCTGCCATTCGTTCAGCTGCATCCAGCGGAAGCGGATGTTGCGGTCATTGTCCGTGGGCGCTCTGTGGGCAGACAGGACAGGCCGATCTGCCAGCTGCTCCTTCCCATCCACCACAAGACTCGTGAATGTGCCGTAATGCTTGGAGAAGGTATATTGGAAGTTCTCGCCTCCGGCCAGGATCTGCAGGCCGTCTTCCCACAGCATCGCCTTGGGAGCTGCCTCCTCCGAGAGGATGCTGCACTCCAGCGGATGCTGGGTATGGGCACAGACGATGCCATCCTTACGAAGCTGGGTATTCAGCTGCGCGCCGAAACGGCAGGCAACAGGCGCATAGTCCACCGGGACAGATACTTCCGTATGGGGCGCGGCAGCCAGACGCAGCTGCGCCTCCTGCTGACGGACACCGTCCACCTCGATCCACCAGGTAAATTCATACTCCGCCAGATCCGTAAAGTCCAGCCGGTTGTACACCTTGAGACTGCCGTCTTCGAAGCGGGTACGCATAGGCTGGAAGGCAGCCTTGGCCTCCAGAGAGCCGGCCTTCAGCGTCCGATCCGCAAATACCAGGCCGTCGCAGCAGAAGTTGCCGTCGTGGGTCATCTCCCCGGGGAAGTCGCCGCCGTAGCGCTGCACGCCGTCCACGGTGACCACATGGTCCGCCCATTCCCAGACGCAGCCGCCGGTAAGCTTTGGATATTTGTCAAAAAGCTCGTTATAATCGTACACATCACCGGGGCCGTTGCCCATGGCATGGGCATACTCGCACAGGAACACCGGCATGTTGATATTATCATTTCTTGCGTAACCCTCCACCGTCGCAAGGGAGGGATACATCCTGGAGTACACATCCGCATTGTGGATCTGGCCCATGCTGGAGGCATCCTCCACATGCACCAGACGGGTTTCATCCCGTTTTCTCGTCCAGCGGACCATGTCCACATGGTTGCAGCCGTGGCCGCTTTCGTTGCCCGTGGACCACATAAAGATGGAGGCATGGTTCTTAAACTGCTCCACCATACGGATCATCCGGTCCATGAATTCCTGCTTCCATTCCGCTTTCGTGCAGGGCCAGGCACCGGATTCCACATCGTAGCGGTAGGGTACATTGGGCAGGCGGCGCAGGAAGCCGTGGGTCTCAATGTCCGTCTCGCACACGACGTACAGGCCGATCTCATCGCACAGCCGGAAGAACACCGGCGCAGGAGGATAATGGGAGGTGCGGACGCAGTTGATATTCAGCTGCTTCATCAGCAGAAGATCCCGGCGCAGCTCCTCCTCGCTCTGGCACCAGCCTCGCAGGGCGCTGGTATCGTGATGATTGACGCCGTGGAATTTCACACTGACGCCATTGATCAGGATCTCATACTTATCGGAGATCCGGATCTTCCGCAGACCGGCCTTCAAGGTGATCACTTCCCCATCACGCTCCAGCTCCACCGTGTACAGGTGGGGCTTTTCCGCGTTCCAGAGGATGGGATTTTCGGGAGCATAGGTAAAGCGGTCGGTCATGACCTGCTGGGTCAGCAGCGTCTGACCATCCAGGATCCGCACCGTGGCCTGTCCTTCCAGAGAAATGGAAATGGCGCGGTCATCCGGGATCATCTCCACATCCCGGATATGTCCCTGGGGACGCTGCAAAATGTAAACATCCCGGAAAATGCCGTTGTAGCGGAAGAAATCCTGGTCCTCCAGGTAGCTGCCGCAGCACCACTTCAGCACCTTGACCTGCACGGTGTTCTCGCCGGCACGAACGAAGTCCGTGATGTCGAATTCCGCCAGGATATGGCTGCCCTGGGTGAAGCCCACATACCGGTCGTTGATATACAGGTAAGCGCAGCTGGACACACCCTCAAAGACGAAGTAGGTCTTCCCGGATACCTCGTCCAGGGTAAAGCTGCGACGGTACACGCCACAGGGGTTATCATCCGGCACATAGGGAGGGTCGCAGGGATAGGGGTAGTTGATATTGGAATAGTTGGGATTTTCGTAGCCGTGCAGCTGCCAGCAGGAGGGTACCGGGATGGTGTCCCAGGTGTCGATCCGGTCAGGAACATCGATATCTCTTTCAAAATAGGCAAACTGCCACTGGCCGCTGAGCATCAGCTGCCGGGAAACGCCGCCGGGGATGTACCAGCTGCGTGCTTCACAGCGGTTTTCGCTGGTTTTCTGAGGATTTTCGTAGTGTCGCATGGAAAATACCTCCTGCTGCCATAGCAGCTCCCGCCGGGCTGCCCGGAGCCGACGGGGATAAGTTGGATATATTATACAATCCCGCACCCCCGGTGTCAATCCAAAAGCCTGCCGCCAAGGTTCGGCATCGCCGGGGCAGCAGATCCGGCATTGCCCGTTCCGGCCCCAGCTCCTTCAATTTGGCGGAGATCGGCACCTATCAGGTGCTGTTCCAGGTGAGCGTGACCGAGGAAGGACAGCTGATTTTGACCTTGAACGGTGAGGATTTGGCGTATACGGTCGCGGGCCGCGCAACAGGGACCTCCCAGATTATTGGGATGGCGATCGTGGAGACAACCGTGATCAACTCTGTACTAACGGTACGCAATCCCGAAGGAACCGCAGCAGCTCTGACGATCACCCCGTTGGCAGGCGGAACCCGGCCCGTTTCCGCACACTTGGTGATCACGCAGATCCAATAATATCTTGATGATCGCAGCTCCATTCCAGACCGGAATGGTGCTGCTTACTTGGGCATGGTGACCGGGATTGATTTGCATTTTTGCCCAGGGTAGCAAAAAGGCACCCCGCCCAGGGGTGCCTTTAAAGTATAGGGCATTAAAATTCACACTATTAGTGATTCTTCTCGATCTCTGGCGGAATCACGATCTCACCCTGCTTGCTTTCAAACTCCCGAATACACTGGCGAATCAGGTGCAAAATCTGTCCATTGCCAGATCTTCCTTCATACTTCGCAATATAGTGCAGCTTATAGTGAAGGTCCGGAGCGATCTCAATACCCAAGTGTTTATTATTCTTGTTGCGCATATTTCACCTCAAAATCTTAATTTAAGTATATTTTAAGATGAATATATGTTATACTGGTGATTGTATACTTATTATAAGTATACTAAATTGTAAAAGGGGGAAATCCAATGGCAGAATTTTGTGTTGATTGCTGGAACAAAATAATGGAGTCCAACGATCCACCGCAGAAATTCATTATCTCACGAGAACTGGACTTATGTGAAGAATGCGGAGAGTGGAAACGGGTGATCATTCGGGTCAAGGGACGATACTTAGCTGCAGAACGGCTGCGGGAATTTGTGCAAGATTTACGGAAACGTCAACGCTAACCATGGCAGGTATTTTATTTTGCAGGTAGTGTATGGTGACCGGACTCGATTTGCATTTTCTCCCGTTGGGAGAAAATTAAGGTTCGGCTCGGTCCAGCCCTCGCCGGCGGCGCTCGTCCGCGCCGCATTTAGATGGGTTCGAGTCCTCGGTCATGACACCAAAAAAGCACCCCCTGTTGGGGTGGGGATGGTGACCGGACTCGATTTGCATTTTCGCCCATGGCGAAAATTATGGTTCGGCTCGGTCGAGCCCTCGCCGGGGGCG
>JBGVJN010000077.1:0-5076 GCA_045129455.1 Faecousia sp.
GCCTGGGGGTGGCACGGCGCAAGCCGTGATGGAGGGATTGTAAGGTGTCGGGCAGGACAATCCCCCAGTCAGCCTGTTCGGCTGACAGCCCCCTTTACACAAGGGGGCCTTTTTGCGGCGGGACCAAGGCCCCGCCCTACAATATTGCCATAGGTGCGCTGCCCTCGTAGGGGCGAGCATTGCTCGTCCGCCTGTCGGGTATCGCACCGCGGTAACGGACGGCCAATGGCCGCCCCTACGAGAAAAGGCGAGCATGGACAAAAAACACCCCGGCAGGCTTCTGCCGGGGTGGGGTCGCTTAAGCTTTTTTCATGCGGTTTTTCAGCAGCTGCAGCAGGGTGCGGCAGAGACTGAGGAGATTTTTCAGATTGTTCACAAGCATCAGTACGAACAGACCGATGCCCACCGGAATCCAACCGGGGAAGCTGAGGGTCACCGTCAAGGTGAGCAGCCCCATCAGCAGGATGTTGACCAGCAGGGTGAAAAGGTCGTAGCGCAGCTTGGTGATGGAGCGGGTATCCACAAGCCGCAGCAGCCAGAAGATCAGATAGCTGCCGGCGATGGATACCGCCGCGCCCATGGCGCCTATTTTGGGCAGAAGCCAAAGATTGCCCAAAATATTCAGCACCGCGGTGATCAGATTGGTCACAAAATCCATCACCGTGCGCTTGCTGGCGATGTACAGCGATCCCAGAAACTGGGCGAAGGTATAGAAGGCAATGCCCATCATCATGACGGGAATATATACCCAGGCCTCCCGGAATTCCGCGCCCATGAGACTGATGATCAGCTTGCTGCAAAGAGCCAGAAAGGCAGCCATCAGAAAGCTGAGGGTCTGCAGGAAGCCGAAGGCCTTGCTGTTGAACTGGGCAAAATCCGGGGAGTCAAATTCCATATTGGCAGACATTTGCCAAGCCTGGATGAAGGTGCCCACGGCGATGACCACGATGGTGGGGATCTTGAAGGCCACCGCGAAGGGGCCGTTGGCGTCGCTGCCCAGATAATGGGTGATCATCAGCCGGCCGATACTGGTGGTCAGCCACCAGCACACGGCGCTGGGGATTAGCGGGATGGAGTAGCGCAGCATCCGGGTCACGGTCCTGCTGTCGGAAAGACGGGGGTGATAATACCTCCAAAGCCTTGCGGCAAAGAAGATGATCACCGTGACCAAAGCATTGCTGAGGGTGTAGCCCAGCATGTAGCCTTCCTCGCCCCACTGAAAATGCACCAAAAATGCCACATTGAAGATCACGATCAGCAGGGTCTGGAGAATGTTGGAAAGGGCATACAGCCGCACATGTCCCACCGCCCGGATAAACTGCAAAAAGGTGATGGAGAAGAAATTTGCCACCGTATAGCCCACCACGGCCCATACATACCCCGTGTCCATGCCGCCGCCGATGCAGACCAGCCCCACCAGCACCGAGGCCAGAGCGCTGAGAAGGCAGCTGTGCATGCCTGTGGAGAATACATCCCTGGGGTCGGTGACCTTGTCCATGGCGTAGCGGAAGACACTTTCGTAAACGGTCAGAGAAAGCAGCGGCGTGGCAACGGTGGCGATGCTGTGCAGCACATCCGCGATACCGTACTGGGCATCCGTAAGCACATGGGTGTAAAGGGGCAGCAGCAGAAACTGCAGCAGCTTGGAGCCGATGCTGCCGATGGCGAAGACGATGGTATTTTTGATCAGAGATCCGCTTCTGCTCATAGTTTCGCCACCTTTTTCAGATATTCCTCTGCCGAGGCTCTCTGCGCAGCCAGAGTCGCGTGGGCTTCGGTGAAGTCCGTGGGGGCAAAGAGGGCCTCGGGCTGCGCCTGACCGTCAGCCAGACAGTGCTGCAGCCGCAGCTGCTTTAGAAGCTGGGTGCAATGGCAATGCCCGGTGGAGTCGGGGAAGCAAAGGAACTGCTTTTCAAACAAAACAGAGAAGACTGTGCAGTGGTAGCTGTCGGTCACCACATACCGGGCATTTTTTATATAGCCGATAAATTCCAGAGGATCTGCAGTAAACCGGCAATAGGCCTTGCAGCCGAACCGGTTTTTCAGACCGAAGTGGACGATGGGCAGCCCCGTCTGCTTCGCCAGACGGGCGGTGAATGCATTGAGCGCCTCGTTGGTCTCCCGGGCGTACACGCAGATATAATCACCCCGGACATTAATAGGTTTACATAACTTTTCCCAAGCTTCCTTTTCCAGCAGCACCGTGGGGTCGCATACCACCTCTACGGGGGTAGACACCATACTCTGCAGCAGCTTTGCCGCGGAGGCTTCCCGGACGCTGATATGGTCCAGGGAGGAAAGGAACTGGGCCATCTGGGCCTGCTGCTCCCGGGGAACATCGGTGCCGATGACTGGGGCGTAGGCTGCCTTGCGGGTATTTTCGGGGAAATCGATACCGAAGAAGGTGCCATCCAGCCCACGACAGATGCGGCTGTCCCAGATCCGGTCGCCGCCGAAAAGCACTGTGGGGCATTTTTCCCGGGCCATGCCCTGGGCAAGAGAGGTCTTATCATAGTAGACCCGGGTGGTCAGCCGGTAATAGCGGTCACCGAACAGACGGAACCGGGCTTCCCGGATGGCTCTGGGGAGCAGCTGCGCACCGGTGGCCCGGAAAAAGCCCAGGCGGCCCTTGACCGTAGGCTCCGATTGATTCCAAAGCTCTGCTACCACCAGACCGAAGCGGTCTTCGATATATTTCGGTTCATAGTCGATGAGGGTATTGTCAATGCCCATGGCTGTGAGCTTCCGCTGCAGGGCCAGGGCCTGGAGATTGGAGCCGTGTCTGCGGGCGTTGTGGAAGGTGAGGATGCCCACCCGATCCTCGGTAGGCTCCGGTGCCTTGTCCAGCAGGTTCATCAAATAGCCCATGGCGCACCAGAAGATCACGCTGCCGCCGGTGTTGATAAACAGGATCTCCGAGTAGAAGAAGGCGGATACCACGATGGGTACCACGATGCACAGCACCATCGCCGGCAGGAAGTACCCTTCGCCCTTGTCCTTGAAGATCCGCCGCAGCACGCTCACCACCACGAAGATCACAAAGCTCAGGAAGATCAGGATGCCCACGATACCCTGGCTGACGATCACATCGATATACAGGTTGTGCATGCTGGCAAAATCGTTGTAATCGTTATTGACAATATAGGTCTGTGGCAGGAACTCCTTGGCATAGGGAAGAATATGCCGGAAGGAGACGCCCAGGATGGGCCGGGTGGCCACGATCTCCAGAGCGCTTTTCCAGATGGCGAAGCGGCGGTTACTGATGTCCTCACCCAGCTCGCTGTCCTCGCCGCGGCCCACGGTGATGTCCTCGATCTCCACCTTTTCGTTGGGATGCTCCAGGATCTCTTCTTCGTAGCCCTCCCGTTTGTCTTCAACCATCCAGAAAAACAGGGGAGACTCCGGATCCGTGACGGCGGAAAGGTACTGGTTGCCGCCCCAGAGAATGGCACGGGTAGCGCCGAAGGTCAGCACCGTGATCACCACCGCCATGGCGATGGCCAGGGGCGCACGGGGGATCCTGCGGATCTTTGTGATGGGGTTTACCCGGATCAGTAGCACCGCGGACATCCAGAAAACGCTCACCAGCAGGCAGATCAGACCGGTGCGGGAGTCGGAGAAGGTGATATAGGCCAGCTGCACCAGGGCATTGACGATGGCGAAGCACCAGGTGCCGGGTTTTTTCGCGCCGAAGGCGAAGAACAGGCCGATCATCAGGCTGATGGCAGACAGCACAGCGCCGTAGTTGGGGTCGGAATAGAAGCCCCAAAGCCGATGCCAGGTGTAGCCGGTGATCACCGTAGCGCCGTTGAGCTTGATCACCTGGGAGTAGTTCAGCACCAGGCATGCCAGCCCTGCCAGCGCGCACAGGAAGGTGTATGCCACCACGATGCCACCCAGAACGGAGCATTCTCTGCGGATCTGCTTCCGGGAAAGGCGGGTATCGTAGGCATACAGCAGGAAAAACTGCATGACCATCCAGATCATGCTCTGGATATTCTCCGAAATACCGTAGCGCAGGTTGGCAAGGGACGCCGCGGCATAGGACACCAGAAACAGTGCCAGCAGCGCCAGACCCTTGGCGCGGATATAAGCGCCGTAGTGCAGCAGCCGGTACACGAAGTAGATGCCGCCCATCACTGCCAGCACCATGGAATAGCCGGAAAGGAAGCTCCGATTTGCCACCAGGCTGTTGAAAGACAGCAGGCCCAGCAGCAGATACAGGATCTTAAAGACGATTCCTGCTTCCCAAAGGCGGAAGCGATGGTGATTTTTGATCATAGACATGGTTATCCCTCCTCGGGAAGTGCAAGGATCGAGTGCAGCTCGTCAGCCTGCTCGCTGAGGCTGAAGCTGCGGTTTTCGTAGACGATATCGGCCCGATTGTGATGCTTCCATTTCAGCAGCGCATCCACCCAGGCGTTTACGGACAGGGGCACGAAGCGGAAAATATTGCTGATGCAGGCGCTCTGGGGTACGGCGGTGGAAGCCACGCAGGGTACGCCGGTGCATTGGGCCTCGATGAGCACGATGCCCAGACCCTCAAATTTGGACGGCAGAGCGAACACATCGAAGGCGTTCATGTAGCCCATGGATACATCCACCCGACCCAAAAGCTGCACGGATTCCTCAAGGCCGTGCTTTTTTACATACGCGCGCAGCCGCTCCATCCGCACGCCGTCGCCGATGATCACCAGCCGGGCGTCCTTCTCCCGGCGCAGCAGCCGGCGGAAGACCCGCAAAAGGAACAGTTGATTCTTGGGGTAGGAGGCGTTGCCCACATGGCCGATGACAAAGCGGCCCACCAGACCCAGCTCCTGCCGGAAATATTCCCGCAGCTGGGGATCGGGGCGGAACAGGGAGGTGTCCACACTGTTGAAGACCGTTTTTACCTTTCCGCTTTCCACCATTTTCCGGGGGAACATCCACCGGGCTGCCTTTTCCGAGCAGGCCAGATGATGGGTGGCATAAGCTGCCACCTTGCTCTTGCAAAGGGTATGCAGCAGCTTCATCAGCCACCGGCGGGGTCTGCTCTCCGCGTCCACACCGGAGGCGTGGGCGTGGGCGATGACCTTC